>CAYOFA010000022.1:17394-29741 GCA_964402885.1 uncultured Spirochaetaceae bacterium | reverse complement strand
ATGCCTGGGTCGATGTCTTCGGTGAGGATCTGGGGCTCGAGGAGCTGGTCACGGTGAGCAACGTCGAGACCAGCACCGGCAACATCGCCGGTATCGACATACCCGTGTTCGAGAGCATGGAGTACGAGGACATCGACTGGGATCTCTTCGCGATGCCGGTGTGGGTGGATGCCGCGGTGGAGCGCGTGAAGGAGCTCGTTTCGGCGGACGCCGAGCTCGAGATCCTCCAGGAGCAGCACCGCCTCATTTCCGAGGAGCTTCGGGTGACCACGCAGCGGGTGAATCTCTTCGAGAAGGTGAAGATTCCCGAGGCAAAGGAAAACATCCGCCAGATCCGGATCTATCTCGGCGATCAGCAGACAGCCGAGGTCGTTCGCGGAAAGATCGCGAAGAAGAAGATCGAGGCGAAGGGAGAGTAGGGCATGATCGAGAAAATGAAGAAGGTATCGGTCCTCGCTCTCGACTCCAAACGGCAGCAGGTCGTCTCGGAGATGCAGGATGCCGGCGTATTTCACCTCGAGGTCGAGCAGCAGGAAAGCGAGGACCTCTCCGAGCTCCGCGAACAGCGGGCGTACGTGGAGCGCGCGGCGATGATCCTGCCGCGACAACGTCCCGAGGGAGTGGAGGCCGAGGCGGAGGAGTTCAGTTTCGAAGGAGCTCTGAGCACGGCCAAATACCTCAACGAAATCGCAGAGCGCCGCCGGGAGCTCGAGGATCGCCTCGATCAGCTCCTGCGCGAAGAGCTGCGCCTCGAGCCGTGGGGTGACTTTGCCCCCGGGGACCTGGAAGAGCTGCGCCGGTGGGATGTGGATATCCAGCTCTACACGGTCACTCAGAAACAGTTCAAGAACGTATCCACGCCACGTCTCTTCGTGGTCAACCGCAGCAACGGCCAGGTGTATTTCGCCGTTGCTTACCGTGAGGGCGAGGAGCGGCTCGAGCTCACGCCGGTGTCCCTGCCGGAGCGGCGACTGGCCGAGATCCGGTCCGATATCGAGGAGAAGCGCAGCACCCTGCAGGAGATCCGCGACCGGATTGCCGAGCGGTTCCCCGAGCGGGAGAATCTCCAGCGCGCGCTGACTGCCATCGACGACCGTATCCGCTTCGAAGAAGTGAAAGTCGGGATGGATACCGATGAATCGCTGGCCTTCATCACGGGCTTCGTCCCGCAGGAGTTCGAGGAGCTCGTCCGCGATGCCGCGCGCAGCGGCGGATGGGGCCTGCTGATCCGCGACCCCGAGCCCGACGAGCAGGTCCCCACGCGGGTGAAGAACCGCAAATCGGTCAGCATCATCGAGCCGGTGTTTGATCTCATGGACACCATTCCAGGATACCGTGAGGTGGACATCAGCTTCTGGTTTCTGATCTTTTTCACCGTGTTCTTCGCCATGATAATCGGTGACGGGGGATACGGCCTGCTGATCACCGGTGCGTCGATCTTCGCCGTCATCCGCGGCAAGCGACGCGAGGGCTCACCGTCAAAGGGCGCCGTTCTGCTCACGGTCATGGGAATCGCCACTATCGGCTGGGGCGCGGTTACGGGAACCTGGTTCGGCTACGAGCCGTTCGCGCAGATCCCCCTACTGGCGTCGCTCAAGATCGAGGCCATATCGAGCTTCAACCCGCAGAGCCCGCAGACCATACAGTGGGTGTGTTTCATACTGGCAACGACGCATCTGTCCATTGCTCATCTGTGGAAGTTCATCGTGGGACTCAGACGCGGGCGGCCGAAGATCAAGGCCCTGGCCGATCTGGGCTGGCTTCTGATGATGCCGGGCCTGTACTACCTGGTCCTCACGGTCGTGCTCGGCCAGCCGCTGCAGGAGTTCTCGGTGTACGTGATTCTCGCGGGGATCGCGATCGTGCTCATGTTTTCCGAGCAGCGCGAGGGAGCCGGGTTCTTCAAGGGCGTCGGCTACGGACTCGCGAATATCTTCCCGACGGCGCTCGACAGCATCAGCGCCTTTTCGGACCTGATCTCCTACATTCGACTCTTTGCAGTCGGACTGGCAACGGTGGAGATCGCGAAGAGCTTCAATGGAATGGCTGCGGGCATGGCCGCCGACGGTGCCGTCGGTATCGTGGCCGCAGTCCTGATTCTCTTTCTCGGACATACGCTGAATCTCATCATGGGAGCTCTTTCCGTGGTGGTTCACGGTGTCCGACTGAATATGCTGGAGTTCTCCCGGCATCTCGGAATGGAATGGTCGGGAGTTCCTTATCGTCCATTCCGCAAACAAGAACAGACAACGTAGAAAGGAGTTAACGGATGGATTACGGTCTTATTGGTGTCGGCGCTGCACTGGCGCTTGCGGCGAGTGGTTCCGCGCTTGGTACGGGTACGGCGGGTATGTCGGCGGTTGGAGCCTGGAAGAAGTGCTTCGTTCAGAATCGTCAGGCGCCGTTCCTGCTGGTTGCGTTCGTCGGCGCACCGCTGACTCAGACCATATACGGCTTCATTCTCATGAACGCACTCTGGACCGCCGCGCAGGCCGGTCAGGCGGGCGCTCTCATTCTGGGTGCCGGAGTGTTCGGCGGTATCGGCATGGGCTTCTCCGCCTGGTTCCAGGGAAAGGCCGGTGCGGTGGCATCTGATGCGCTTGCCGAGACCGGACAGGGATTCGGCCAGTTCATTATGGTTCTCGGCATCGTCGAGACGGTCGCGCTCTTCGTGATGGTCTTCCTGCTCGGTGTCGTTGCGGTTTGATGCAGACCTGCCGAACATGTAGGTAGGATGTTCCCCCGTGCGCGCCTTGCTGTAGTGATTCTGCTCACCGCTCTCTCCGGTTCTCTCTTCGCACAGGAGACTGAGGTGGAGACCAACGGTGAGCCGGCGTGGGTCACCTATCGGCGGGGCGTGCACGCGCTTGATTCGCGCGATTTCGGCGAGGCGCTGCGGAACTTCCGGGATGCACTCGCCGTGCGTCGCCCGTTTCCCGAGGCGGAGGCCGGCATCGGCCGCGTCTTCGAGGCAGAGGGAAACTGGGAGCTTGCCGAAAGGCAGTACAAGCGCGCTCTCGAGCGTTCCGACCACTTCTACGTGGCGGAAGACGAATACGCCGTCCGCTATCGACTCGCCGACCTTTATCGCAACCGCGAAATCTGGATGCAGTATCAGCGTGAGCTCGAGTACATCGCCGAGCAGAACCCGCAGTTTCGCCCGGACCACGACCCTGAGTATCGACGCCTCATACCGAACGTGCTCACGCGCCCCCCGCTCGAGGACCGGCCACCGGAGCCGCGCCTCGACATCCTGCTGCGGCTCTACCGGCTGGAGGAGAACTTCGCCTACCGCGCCCATCGGGAGCTGGGCGAGGTCTATCTTCGACGAAACCAGCGGTTCGCGCCGGCGGTAGAGCATCTGAGCTTCGCGGCGGTTGCGGCACTCTCGACTCTTGTGGACGAGCTGCGACGGGAGACCTACGGGTATGAGTTTACCACCACCCGGGAGCTCATCGCCGACGCGCTCGAGGCCGAGCGACTGCGTCGCTACATGGGACCCGAGCAGTCCGACCTGTTCCGCGTGCTCTTCCACTTGAGCGGCGCCCTCTACGGGCTTGGCGGCGCCGGCACGCCAGGTCCGGTACCGCGGCAGATCTGGGATCTGCTCCGCGCCTTTCCCGAGGCGGCCGGAGAGTGGGCGGTGCGCGCCGCTCGCGCGATGGAGCGGCCGGAAACCTCGATGAACGTTGATTATTAGGGCCGGAGTGCCCTATGCTTCGCAGGAAGCATGAAGAAACTCATCATCCGTGGTGCCCGGGAGCACAACCTCAAGAACATTGACCTCGAGCTCCCGCGTGACGCCTTTATCGTCATCTCCGGGTTGAGCGGTTCGGGCAAGTCATCGCTGGCATTCGATACCATCTTTGCAGAGGGACAGCGCCGATACGTTGAGTCGCTGTCGGCCTACGCACGGCAATTTCTCGGCCGCCTCGACAAGCCCGATCTCGACTACATAGAGGGCCTCTCCCCCGCGATATCCATTGAACAGAAGGCAACCAACCGCAACCCCCGCTCGACCGTGGGAACCGTCACCGAGATCTACGACTACTACCGCTTACTCTTTGCCCGCATCGGAACGCCGCACGACCCGGCCACCGGCGAGGTGCTTGCCAAGCAGACCACAGATGAGATTATCGATGCGGTGCTTACCTATCCCGACGGCGCACGACTGTCGGTGCTCGCGCCGGTCGTGCGTGGCAGGAAGGGGCGTCACGAGAAGGTGCTCGGCGATGCCCGGCGGGCGGGATTCGTGCGGGTGCGGGTGGATGGAGAGCTCAGAAGCCTCGATGAGGAGATAGAGCTCGAGAAGAACAAACGCCACACGATAGAGCTCGTGGTGGACCGGCTGAAGGCAGGTCCGGGGCAGCGTACGCGCGTCGCCGAGGCGGTAGAGACCGCCACCGAGGCCGCGGCGGGAATGGTGATCATTCACGTGAAGCATGGTGAGAGCGAGTGGGAAGACTCCTTCTCCCAGCACTACGCTTTCACCGACTCGAACCTGACCTTTCCGGAGCTCGAGCCACGCCTGTTTTCGTTCAACAACCCCTACGGTGCCTGTGAGGCCTGCTCGGGTCTCGGCATCACCATGGAGTTCGATCGCGATCTCGTCATGCCCGACCCGTCGAAGTCCTTCAACGAGGGCGGGCTCGTACCCTACAATCCGAACTCCGCCTGGCACCGCAGCCGCTTCGAAGCGCTCGCGCGGCATCTCGGGTTCGATCTCGACACACCGCTTGAGAAGCTCCCCGATGACGCCCTCGAGGCCATCTTTCGAGGAACCGAGGAGCCCATCGAGGTCTCCTACGTCAACAAGGAGAACACGGGGCGCTTCGAGTATCAGACGGCCTTCCCCGGTATCCTCGAGGATCTCAAGCGCCGGTACCGCGAGACCACGTCGGAGGGCATCAAGGAATGGCTCGAGGGCTTCATGGCGCAGCGGCCCTGCGAGAGCTGCGGGGGACGGCGGCTTCGCCCGGAGGCGCTCGCGGTCACTGTCGGAGAGCGCAATATTCACGAGCTCACCGGGATGTCGGTGGCCGACGAGCTCGCCTTTCTCTCCTCCCTCGAGCTCTCGGAGACCGAGCAGCAGATCACCGGCGAAGTGCTCAAGGAGATCATCTCACGGCTCTCGTTCATGGAGAACGTGGGCCTGGAGTACCTTACCCTCGATCGGGCGGCATCGACCCTGTCGGGAGGTGAGGCGCAGCGGATCAGGCTTGCGACGCAGATCGGCGCCTCCCTCGTGGGCGTGCTCTACATCCTCGATGAGCCGACCATCGGGCTTCATCAGCGCGATAACGAGCGACTGCTGGGAACGCTTGCGCACCTTCGGGACCTGGGAAACACCCTGATCGTGGTGGAGCACGACGAGCAGACGCTGCGCATGGCCGACTACATCGTCGATCTTGGTCCGGGCGCCGGCGTCCACGGGGGGCACATCGTCGCCGAGGGCACCCTCGATGAGGTGCTGGCAGACGAGAGAAGCCTTACCGGGGCCTACCTCTCCGGGCGACGGGTTGTCCCGCTGCCCGAGCGCCGGCGGGAGGGCACGCGAGCGGCTGTCGAGGTGCGCGGGGCTGCGGAGCACAACCTGAAAGAAATCGACGTGGCCTTTCCACTGGGAACCTTCATCGTCATTACCGGTGTGTCGGGCTCGGGGAAGTCCACGCTTCTGGGTGATATTCTTCATCCGGCGCTGCAGAACCGGTTCAGTCGGGGGCACAGGCCGGTGGGGAGCCACAGCGGTATCGACGGGGTGGAGAACCTCGACAAGGTCATCAACATCGACCAGAGCCCGATCGGACGCACACCGCGGTCGAATCCGGCTACCTACGTGGGCCTGTTCACGCCGATCCGCGACCTCTTCGCGTCGCTTCCCGAGTCACGCGCCCGGGGGTACAAGCCCGGGCGGTTCTCCTTCAACGTCAAAGGGGGACGATGCGAGAACTGTCAGGGCGCCGGCACGATCAGGATCGAGATGCACTTTCTCTCCGACGTGTACGTGACCTGTGACGTCTGCGGGGGCAAGCGCTTCAACCGCGAAACCCTCGATGTGTACTACAAGGGGAAAAACATCTACGACGTCCTCGAGCTGACCGTAGAGGAGGGGCTGGAGTTCTTCTCCGCGGTCCCGCAGATCGCGCGGCGGCTCGAGACGCTCGAGGCGGTGGGACTCGACTACCTGAAACTGGGACAGTCGGCGCTCACCCTCTCCGGCGGCGAGGCCCAGCGGGTGAAGTTGTCCCTCGAGCTTTCCAAGCGCAGCACCGGACGGACCTTCTACATTCTCGATGAGCCCACCACGGGCCTGCACTTCGAGGATGTGCGAAAACTCATCGAAGTTCTCAACCTTCTCGTGGACAAGGGGAACACCGTGGCGATCATCGAGCACAACCTCGACGTCATCATGCAGGCCGATCACGTGATCGATCTCGGGCCCGAGGGCGGTGCGCAGGGCGGACGTGTGGTGGCCCAGGGCACGCCGGAGGAGATTGCGGCGGTGCAGGAATCCTACACGGGACGCTTCATCGGACAACGGATGCCGTGATACCGGGACGAAGTGGCGCAACAACACCTGCCTTCCACGTTTTCGCGGCGTTCGCGCTGGCACTGACACTCGTGCTGCTCGCTGCCCCGGCGCTCCCGGCGCAGGACGCGGGCAGCGCCGCGGGAGACGGAGACGCCGCCGAGACCCCGGACTCGGGCGAGGCCCCGGACGCCGAGACCCCGGACTCGGGCTCCGCCGGCGAGGCCGCCGAGGAGACCCTCCCCGAGGACATCCTCACGGCGAGCTTCTACGAGCTTTCGGTGTGGCTGGACCGCCTCGAGCTCTCAACGAGGGGCACGCGCCGGGATCTCGAGCGGCGGCTCTTCGAACACTACGGCCTGGAGTACACCGAGCCGGAGGCCGGCGAGGGCGGGCGAGAGATCGTCATCGAGTCCGCGCTCGAATCGAGCTACTTCGAGCTGACCGAAATCGAGCAGCGGTACGTCCGGCTTCGGGGCGGAGTCGTGCTGCGCATGGAGGACCCCGAGGAAGGGGTGATCCACACGATCGCCGCGGAAGAGCTCGTTTTCAATCGCGAGACGGAGGCCATCACCGCCAGAGGCGACATCGAGTACGTGATAGATCGCGGCACGAGCAGCGAACGTTTCACCGGCGAACAACTGACGATATACCTCGACGACTGGGAAGGGGTGTTCCTCGAGGGTACCTCGCGGCGGGATCGCGAGATCCGCGGGCGCGACCTCGAGTTTCGCTACTCCGGCGCCTACATCACGAGGTCCCCGGACGACATCGTGACCCTCGAGGGCGGGGTCATCACATCCTCGCAGGGAGAGCCGCCCTACTATCGCATACGCGCGCGAAAGATCTGGGTGCTCGGCCCGGGGGAGTGGGGCCTGCAGGGCGCCTCCCTCTACGTAGGTCGTGTGCCGCTTCTCTACCTGCCCTTCTTCTTCCGGCCGGGCGACAGGCTCTTCTTCAACCCCGTCGTCGGCGTGAAGAATCGCGAGGGTGCCTTTCTGCAGACGACGACCTATCTCGTGGGTCAGAAGGATCCCGAGGAATCCCAGGTATCGGTCCTGCAACTCGCCGAGAACGCCGGCGAGGGTGTCCCGCGCGAGATCGACGGCCTCTTCCTGAGGCCGGTGGAGAACCCCGAAGACGTCGGGGAGGTAAGTGAGAACACCCTGAAGCTGCTCGGTGATGTCTACACGACACTCGGTGCCTACATCGGTCTGGAGGCGGATTACGCGGATCTCGGCTTCGCGGACACGCTGCAGGCAGCACTCGGGCTGGGCGTGAGCAAGAACATCTACAATCGGGGAGGGCTGCTCTACACCGACCGCTACGTGGAGGAGGACGGCTCCACGAGTGTGGGCTGGAACAGCACTCAGATCGGCGATGCGCGGCTTCCCTTCCGCTACAACCTCGCCCTCGACTGGGGGCTTTCCCGTGGCGGCGTGAGCGTGGATACCACCGTGGAGTGGTTCTCCGACCCCTTCGTTCTGCAGGACTACGGGGACCGTGCGGAGAGCATGGACTGGTTCTCCCTTATCGATCCGGAACAGCAGGTCGCCGAGACAGGCGGCGCCGAGCAGGGCGATCTCGACTGGCGAGCCGTCGGCCGATATCGCTCCGATCTTCCCGGGCTCGAGCCCTACGTGGAACGTCTCGACGTTGACAGGCTGGAGGTCTCCGCGCGGTGGCTCAGCCGCGAGATAGACGATGCAGACCTCAGCCCGGAAGTGCTGGCGGCCGACCGCAGCCCCGAGGCTCAGTTCTACTTCCCGGAGAACCTGGTGCTCCCGTCGCTCAGCGTCACGGCCGCCGGGACACTCGCCGAAGGCGAGGTCGGCAGCGGCCGCGCGCCGGGCGGGGACGGGGACGGCGACGAGGGCGACAGCGAGAACGACGACGACGCGGATGGGGGCAAGGACGAGGAGGAAACACCGCCCGATCTCAGACCACCGTGGGGCGAGGACGAGACCGGGGAGGAGGTCGCGCCCGGTCGGGAGGGCGAGGCGCTCAGACCCCCGGAGATTCGCGGCGACCTCGAGGGCATTGTGACGCGTACCCCGATGTCGTACCGGGTCGGCTACAGTTTCAGGCCGACGCTTCGCATCGACAACGAGTACCTGGACCGCGACTGGGACACCCCCGAGGACATCGACTTCGGGTATGAGTACTCGACGCTGACCACGAACAACAGCCTCACCGGCACCTACCTTCTCGGATTCTATGATCGCCTGTTCGAAGTCGACGGTACGCTGCGAACGAACGGGCGCTACCGCGATCTGTACAACGAATGGGACCCGGATGACCCCGGGATCGAGCGACTGCGCACCGATTCATTCGACTACAGCTCGCTGACCGTGGGGAACGACCTCACGGTGAGAACCTACCCGGCGCAGGACAATGCCTACGTCGGTGACTCGACGCTTTCCTACACCCTGAACGCGACCTACTTCAGGCGCGCCTACGACGGGTTGGACCGGTTTGACGATCCGGTATACAGCAACTACTTTATCGACTGGACGACGGAGTACGTTTCGGCCCACAACATCGCGGGAGATCTGCGGGTTGACTACTGGGACGCCACGCAGTCACTGAGAGTGGTAGGGAACCTTCCTCCAATAGATAATCGCTACGACGGTACGCTGACACTGGTCACGGGGCCATTGACCTCCAGACTGCAGACTTCCGCGCTGCACGAGAACGAAGCGTGGACGTACGAGCCCCTGCGTGTGACCGAGACGCTCGCCTTCGGCGACAACGTGAGTCTTCGCGAGCAGTTCGTCTACGACATAGAGGAAGACCGCCCGGACTCGAGCGAGACCAACCTGAAGCTGTGGTGGCTCACCGCCGACTATCGCGCGGCGCACGCACTCGGCTATGAGTTCAACGATACCGCGAATACCTTCGAGGAGACGGAGGACGAGGCCTTCCGCCCGGTAGAGGCCGCCGTCGGACTCGACATCGACTATGAGACCGATCCGTTCTGGAAGCGCCGGGTCAACCTCGGCTTCGGTATCAACTCGGACCTGAGGATGGATCTGCAACGCTTCACCCAGAGCAGCCTCGATTTCGAGTTCAGATTCACAACGCGCGTCTATGAATTCCTGGATGTGTCGATATCGTCTACGTCGAGTAACGGGCTCATGTATCGCTATGTGCCCTCTCTTGCCGAGAAGGTCGGCGTCGAGCCGAAGAACGGGTTCGGGGACCTCTTACGATCCTTCAACTTCTTCAACATCGAGGATCGCCGGGAGTCGGACTTCAATCTCAAGCGGGTGGATGTTGATGCGACGCACTACCTCGGTGACTGGGTGCTGACATTCCGCTACTCCGGGGTGCCAGAACAGGTGGAGGGCGACGACGGCCGTGACCGATTCGAGTGGCAACGGGAGTTCGCCATCTTCCTCGAATGGATGCCGATACCGGAGCTCAACACGGATATCCAGGTAACTGATGATGACGGAGTAACCTATGGCCGCCGCTGATCGCGCGGCAGCGACGCGCCACTTGACCGCCTATGCGGGTGAATCTATACTTTTTCGTGCGAAGGAGATGTTGTATTGAGTCGGAATGCGGCCGTAGTGCTGGAAAGTCCGCACGTGCTGAGTGAAGTCTGCGGCGCGAACGACAGTAACCTGCGAGTGATGGAGGAGCTGCTCGGAGCGCGTATCCTCTCACGAGGTAACGAGCTGTTCGTTGAAACTGATGACACTGAGACCCAGGACCTGCTGTCCAATATGCTAGGTGAGCTCAAGGAACACGTGAATATGGGCCAGTCGCCGAATCCGGATCTGATTCGGGCGGTGTATGACTCTCTGACCCAGAACACCGAGGAGCAGCGCCGGGAGTTCAAGAACACCAGCATCAATATCACCGCGACCGGTGCACAGGTGTTCCCCCGCAGCTACGCCCAGGCGGTCTACATCGGCGCAATGGCGGATTACGACATGGTCTTCGGTATCGGCCCGGCCGGGACCGGCAAGACATATCTCGCGGTGGCGCACGCGCTGCGCGAGGTGCTCTCGCGCCGAAAGCGCAAGCTCATCCTGACTCGCCCTGTGGTCGAAGCGGGGGAGCGGCTGGGATTCCTTCCCGGCGATCTGGCGCAGAAGATAAATCCCTACCTGAAGCCGCTCTACGACGCAATGGAAAGCCTTGCTCCGGGGGAAACCATCCAGAAGCTCGAGGACGATCGGGTCATAGAGATTGCACCGCTTGCATACATGCGCGGCCGAAGCCTGAACGACTGCTACATCATCCTCGACGAGGCGCAGAACACCACCCAGGAGCAGATGAAGATGTTTCTCACCCGTATCGGTGAGGGCTCCAGAGCGGTCATCACCGGGGACATCACCCAGGTCGATCTGCCCGATCGCAGGAAGTCGGGGCTGCTTCATGCCATGAAGATTCTCGGCACGATCCCTGAGATTCACTTCAGCTATTTCACCTCACGCGACGTGGTGCGAAATGCCCTCGTGAAGAAGATCATCGAGGCATACGAGGCGGAGGTCCACTAACGCCCGTGTGTTCACCGATCATGCCATGAGCACGAATACACCCGAAAACAGCGTCGACATCTCCGCAGAATCGGTGGAGCCTCCATCGTGGCTCCCGGCCGTCGAGGGCTTCGTCGCGCGGGTCCTCGACAGGCTGGGAATCTCGGGATGGGAGGTGTCGATTCTGTTCTGTGACGACGCATTCATACACAATCTCAATGCAGAATATCGCGGCATCGATGCACCGACCGACGTCCTGAGTTTCTCTCAGACCGAGGGGCCGGGTGTGGAGCATCCACTGCCGTCTCGCGCGGCAGAGGCGGCACCGGTAGCCGCCGGCGATATTGTCATATCCCTTGACACATTGCACCGCCAGGCGGCGGAATACGAAGTACCGCTCGAGGAGGAACTGAAACGGCTACTGATACACGGCATCCTGCATCTGGCAGGACACGATCACGGCGAGAAGCACGACGACGGCGAAATGATGGGCATACAGGAGGGCCTTCTGAGTCAGTTAACGGAGGAACACCTATTTTGAAAAACCTCAAGTTCATACGCAAGCTCTTCAGCGGAGAAGAGAAGAACGAAGAGGGTGATCATCTGACACTGGAGAAGCAGGACATGATCCGCGGTGTGCTGCGTCTCTCGGAGAAGACCGTGAAGGAGGTCATGGTGCCGCGAATCGACACCGCCTTCATCGGTCTCGAATACTCCACGAAGGAGCTGATCGAGACCATCGACGGTCGCGGCTTCTCCCGATTTCCGGTGTACAAGGATACCATCGATAACGTCGTCGGGATTCTCTATGCAAAGGACCTCATCAAGTACCTGACCTCCCGCGAGGACATCAACATCGAGCGGATTATCCGCAAGCCGTACTTCGTCCCCGAAAGCAAGCGTCTCGACTCTCTGCTGCGCGAAATGCGCCGGAAGCGGGTCCATATTGCGGTGGCCGTCGACGAGTACGGGGGCGTCTCGGGTGTAGTCTGCCTCGAGGACATCATCGAGGAAATCGTCGGCGACATACAGGACGAGTTCGACAACGAGCGCGAGGATATCCTCGAGATCGGGGAGAACGTGTACCTCTGCGATGCGAGAGTGGACATCGGGGATCTCAACGAGGAGCTCGAGCTCGATATCCCCGACGAAGATTTCGATACCCTCGGCGGCTTCGTCTTCGATCTCTTCGGAAAGATTCCCGTGCGCTATGAAAAGGTCAGCTACCACGGGATGGACTTCATCATCCAGGAAATGGACGGTCACAAGATAAAGACCGTGAAGATCGTGGCCGGCAACGGCACGCAGGAAGGAACGGGTGAGCGCGC
>CAYOFA010000022.1:0-17294 GCA_964402885.1 uncultured Spirochaetaceae bacterium | reverse complement strand
TCGCGGGGCAGGAGAGTCCGGTCTCGCTCTACCGGCAGGCGCAACAGGCGCTCGCCCAGGGCGAGCCCTTCCGCGCCGTGGAGCTTTACACCGCGGCCCTCGACCGGAATCCGTCCTACGCAGACGCGCTTCGCGGTATCACCGAGGCTTACTACGAGCTCGGAGAGTATGACCAGGCCCTCGAACACGCAGAGCGGTACCTGCAAACCGCCTCCGACATCTCCCGCGCGCGTAACCTCCTTGCGAGGGTTCACATCGGCCTCGGGAATCTCGATCGCGCGGAGGAGCTCTACACCAGCGTGCTCTCCGAGAGCCCCAACAACCTCGAGGCCACCATCGGCACCGCCGAACTCGCCGTTGCCAGGGACGCCACCGAGACCGCGCTCGCCCGCTTCGAGGAGGCTCGCCAACTTGCACCCACGAACCGCAGGGTTCTGCTCTCCCTCGCCCTCGTGCACCGCTACGCCGGCCGTGCCGAGGCGGCGGAGCGCTACACCATGCTTGCGCTGCAGCACCACCCCGAGCATCCGCTCGTGCACCTGCTTGCCGCGGAGTACTTCCTCGAGCAGGGTCGCCTTGACCGCGCCTCCACCCAGGCGGAGCTCACCCTCTCCCTGCGGCCCGAGAACGAGGATGCGCTCATGCTGAAGGCGCGAATCGCTTTCCTGCGCTCCGATTACGAGAGTGCCGCCTCGCACGCCGGCGAGGTGATCGGCGCGAACCGCGCGAATGAGGTCGCCTGGTACATTCGGGCGGTGTCACTGGAGCGGTTGGATCGCATCGACGAAGCCATCGAGACACTCGAGCTCGCGATACGCGCCGTGGATGACAGCGAGTTCCTGCGGCTCTTCGCCGAGCAGGTTCTGCGCGAGCACCGCGATCCCGACGACGAACTGCGTTCCTCCTACGCGACCTACCACTTCGATCGCGCCGCGCGCTTCGAAGACGAAAATCTGCTCTCGCGAGCGCTCGTTGCGTATCGTCGGGGCCTGCGCCTCGACCCGTATGCCCGAAGTGGCCGTATCGGCTTTGCTGAGATTTTCCGCACGCGGGGAGCTCCCTCCAAGTACCTCCGTGAGCTCGAAGTGCTCGCATCGGTCGAGGAGGGGGAGGACCGCTTTCTCTCAGATCGCATAGAGAGCTTCCGCAGCGCCCTCTCGGAGACGCCCGCACGGGAGTGGGGTGTTGATCAGTTTTCCCTCGAGCGGCTGCCGTTCGGAATCAATCTGTTCGTGAGCCCGGAGCAGAGCGATCTCAGCCATCCGGACGGGGCAGTGGTGTACGGTGAGTATCTGCGGGACCGTCTTATCTCGCGGGAAATGCTCTCCGTGCCCCGACCGGCCGCGATCGCAGACGGTTTCGCCCAGGCCTACGGTACGGCGCGGGCCTCGGGGTCGGACTACTTCCTCATCGTCGGCGTGGAGGAGGTGGGTCGCAGTATCCGCCTCGATGTGGAGCTTTTTCTCTCGCGTACCGGGGAGGAGCTGGGCAGGTTTCGATCCTATCGTACCGGCAACGATCGCATCGAACGCGCGGTAGGCGCTGTGGTCGATGCGGTGGCTACCTCTCTGCCGCTTCGGGGGCGCCTGCTCGAGCGACGCGGGGAGCTGGGCCTGGTGTCGCTCGGGTCGCTCGACGGACTCGAAGTAGATGATGAGCTCGTCATCGTTCGTGAGGGCGGGGTGATGCTGAGCGCCGAGGAGCCCGGATACCGCTTTTCCGAATCGGAGTCCGTCGGCAGATTCGTGGTGACGCGAACGGACGCCCTCGTCTCGGAGGGCACGGTCTCGAGGCGCGGATTCTTCGACCTGATTTCTGTCGGGGACGTGGTCGTGCGGGCTCCGAGTGAAGACGCGCCGGCCGTCACTCAACAGACACCCGTATTTCCCGCCCTGTATCGCGAGTTGCGACGCATTCGCTGACGGCCGGCTTCGTTGACAGCGGGAGTGCGTTTTCGTATAGTGGCCATAGTAAGCGTTACATAGGAAAGAGTTCCGCATCCCGTGCGCAGAGGGATGCCCGTCGGTTCGAAGAAGGGGAAGATCATGTCCGTTCGCACTATCAGAGACGCAGAACTGAAGAACAAGAGAATCATTGCGCGCGTCGATTTCAACGTACCGGTGAAAGACGGCGCGGTAGCCGACGATACCCGCATCCGCGGGGCGCTGCCCACTATACAGTATGTGCTCGATCAGCCCGGCGCCAGCCTCATTCTCATGAGCCACCTCGGGCGGCCCAAAGGGAAGCGGGATGAGTCCCTGAGTCTCAAGCCGGTTGCGGATCGGCTCTCGGAGCTGCTCGGCAAGACGGTGAAGATGGCGCCGGACTGCGTCGGCGAGGATGTGGAGAAGATGGTAAGCGAGCTCGCCCCGGGCGAGGTGCTGGTGCTCGAGAATCTCCGCTTCCACAAGGAAGAGAGGGACAACGATGCCGAGTTTGCCGGCAGTCTGGCACGACTTGCCGACATCTACGTTAACGACGCCTTCGGTACGGCTCACCGTGCCCACGCCTCCACCGAGGGGATCACGCGACACCTTCCGGGTTTCGCCGGATTCCTTATCGAAAAGGAAGTCGCCTTCTTCGAGCCGGTGGTCAAATCGCCCCAACAGCCGTTCGTGGCGATTATCGGGGGCGCCAAGGTCTCGACGAAGATCAGCGTGCTCGAAACACTGCTCCCCAACTGCAGCACGCTGGTTATCGGCGGCGGCATGGCCTACACGTTTCTGAAGGTGCAGGGGCATGAGATCGGAAAGTCCCTCGTGGAAGAGGAATACCTCGACACGGCCAGAAACCTGCTCACAAAGGCCGAAGAGGCCGGCGTAGAGGTCGTTCTGCCGGTTGACCATGTCGTCGCCGGGGAGTTCTCCGAGACCGCCACACCGGAGTCTCTTGATGATGTGGAGATTCCCGCAGATAAGCTCGGCATGGACATCGGGCCGAAGACCATAGCGAAGATCAACGATGTCATCGCCGGCGCGAAGACGGTGCTGTGGAACGGACCCATGGGCGTCTTCGAGTTCGATGCCTTCGCAAAGGGTACACTCGAGATTGCTCAGAAGGTTGCGGCCGCCGAGGCCACGACTATCGTCGGTGGCGGCGATTCGGTAGCGGCAGTCAACAAGTTCGGCCTCGCCGAGAAGATCGATCATGTGTCCACCGGCGGAGGGGCCTCTCTCGAGTTTCTCGAGGGCAAGACGCTGCCGGGAATCGCGGCGCTTTCGAGCGAAGGGAGTTAACGAGATGGCACGCACACCGTACATAGCCGGCAACTGGAAAATGCACAAAACCGTTTCCGAGGCACGGGAGCTTGCCGCGGAGCTCGTGCGGGAGCTCACGGGGGCATCCGCGAAGCTCATGATCGCGCCTCCGTTTACTGCGCTTTCAGCCGTCGCCCAGGTCGTCTCCGATTCCCCGATACGGCTCGGTGCCCAGAACATGGCGCCCGAGGAGTCGGGGGCGCATACCGGAGAGGTTTCGGTAACGATGCTCGCCGACGTGGGCGTAGAGGTGGTGATTCTCGGGCATTCCGAGCGCCGACACGTCTACGGCGAAACCGATGAGCTCATAAACCGCAAAGTGAAGCTCGCACTCGCGCACGAGATGGAGGTGATCCTCTGTGTCGGCGAAACTCTCGAAGAACGCGAGGCCGATCGCGCGGAGGCCGTCGTTCAGGAACAGCTCGCCGCCGGCCTCGACGGAGTCGGCGAGGCTCAGCTCTCGCTCGTGACCATTGCCTACGAACCGGTGTGGGCAATCGGCACCGGCCGGACGGCCACGCCCGAAGATGCGGATGCAATCCATCAGATCATCCGCAACCGGTTTTCCACCATGTATTCGGCCTCGGCCGCGGAGAACATGGTCATTCAGTACGGGGGTTCGGTAAAGCCGAACAATATCGTGGGCCTGATGGCCAAGGGAAACATCGACGGTGCGCTTGTCGGCGGAGCGTCGCTGAAGGCGGAGACCTTCGTTCCCATCGCCACCTACGATCGCACGTAAGGCCCCGGAAGCAGGAGATTGTAAATGGGATTCTTGAGTATACTTCTGTTGGTTATCTTCGGTATTACCGCCGTGCTTCTCGTTGTCCTCGTCCTTCTTCAGGACGAGGGAGGAGAGGGACTCGGCGGCATTTTCGGCGGCGGCGGCCAGGCTCAGCAGGGAGGGCGGCGATCGGGGAATATCCTCACGAAAGCCACCTCGGTTCTCGGAGCGGTGTTTTTGGTGACGGCTTTCGCACTCGCCTGGCTCAATCGAACGCCCGAAATGGGTGATGTGGAGCAGGCTGCGCGGCAACTCGAGTCCGACAGCGGCGTCGAGTGGTGGCAGACCGAAGAGGACGCGGAGCCTGAGTCCGGCACCGGGCTCGAAGGCGGCACCATCGAGCAGCAGGACGACGAGGACCAGTAGGCCCGGCGGGCCGGACTATCAACATGCGAGTTGCGACCGTCTTCTTCCCTCATGGAAACCGCGAGCGACTGATGCACCTGGCAAAGGCGCTCAGCCGCGGCATGGAGTCCCAGGGGCATGAGGTCGACCTGATCGACGGCTCGCGTGATGTGAACACGAAGCTCAGCATCTACGGGTACATCGCCGTGGGCACGGAGGCGACCAACCTCTTCGGCGGAAAAATCCCGTCGCGGGTTTCGGAGTTTCTCGGCTCGGCCGGCATGGTCGCCGGAAAGAAGTGCTTCGCATTCGTCCCGAGACGCTTCATCGGTGGCGGACGGACGTTGAAGCGCCTCATGAACGTTATGGAGCATGAGGGCATGTTCCTGAAGCTATCCGATTCACTGTCCTCCGTGGAGGAAGCGGAAGAAATCGGCAAGAGACTGAGCATCGGGTAATCCGGCGGGTGGCCCCCATCGGACGACCCCGAAAATTGACGTGTCGGGTGGCGAACCCGTACATTACCGCGATACAGTAGGAAGCCGTGCAGACGTATTACGATATACTTGGGGTGGATTCCTCCTCGTCTCACGAGGAGATCAAGAAAGCCTTTCGCCGCAAAGCAAAACAGCTGCACCCCGACGTCACGCGTGCCGAGCGCGACGTTTCGCGTATTCATACGCTCATACAGGCGTACGAGACGCTCGGTGATCCCTTACGACGGGCGGAGTACGACAGAACGCACTTCATCGTCGCGGGGCGTGACCGGTTCGACTACCGGGATTTCCTCAAAGGGCAGACCGACGATCCGCGCAGTCAGTCGAAGCTGATATTCTTCGACCTGCTGCACAACAGGCCCGGTGATGCGCTCGAGACCTTCGAGGACGTGTTTCTCGGATTGCCTGATCGTCTCGAGCCATACATGGACCGAGAGGATTTTATGGATTGCTCCTTCCTGTTGGCCGAGGAGTATGAGAGACGGGCGGAGTACCTTGCGGCCTATCGTCTGCTGGCCAGAACCGCGGAGCTCGAGCTCGAGCTTGCGTACTTCAAGCACTTTTTCGAAGAGGTGATTCACAGGCTCCGAAACATCGTATGCGTGAAGATGTTCGGCCAGGTGGCGAACGAACGCATCATCGGATGCCTGGAGGACCTGATAGCCATGGGAATGCCCCGCAAGGACACTGCATTCTTTTTCAAGAAGGCTGCCGAGCTGTATCTCGAGCAGGATGATGTGGCCACCGCGGGCGTGTACCTGAAACGCGGCCTGGAGCTCGACAGCAAGCTGGCGGGAGCCAAGAAAATCCGCGAGAAAATCGCCGGAGTAGCATGACCGGAGTGCATAATATGAGGAACACAACGACAAAAAGAATCGGCATCACGCTCATTCTCATTCTGACGGCGCTTGCCCCCGTGGCTGCGCAGGTGCTCGACCAGCCCGTTGCGGTGGTTCGCCTCTACGAGACGGTAAACATCGGACAGCGGGAAATGCGCGAGCAGGAGCGGCTCCTCGAGCGCCAGCTCGGGCGTGACCTGACCGCGGAGGATCGGCGCGAGCTTCTCGAGGCGCAGATAAACGAGGTCCTCATTACGCAGGCTGCAGCGGAGCGAAGCATCCGCGTGAGCGAGGAAGAGCTGCAACAGGCCATTGCTCAGCAGCGGGCATCGGTGGGGCAACCCATCAGCGACGCTCAGTTCCGCCAGCTCGTTCAACAGCAGATGGGACTTTCCTGGGAGGAGTATCAGGAGCAGATCCGCGAACGCCTTATCCAGGAGAAGTTCATCATGGAGGAAAAACGCTCCGTCCTCGAGGGCATTCAGGCCCCCAGCGAGCGTGACATTCGCGCCTTCTATGATGAAAACGCCACCCGTTTCACCAACCCGGCGATGGTGAGATTCCGGCACGTTTTCGTCGACACGCGAAACCTCTCCGAGGAGCGCGTCGCCGAGAAGCGTGAGCGCGCTCAGGAGCTTTTCCGGAGCCTTCAGCGCGGCGATGTGAGTTTCGAGGAGCTCATGGATGAGTCGATGGATGATGCATCTTACTCCGCCGGCGACTTCGGCTACCTCATGCGGCAGAATCAGGAAGAGCGCAATCTGCTCGGACAGGACTTCATCGAGTCGGTATTCGCCCTCGAAGAGGGCGAGGTAAGCGACGGCCTTCTGGAATCGAATGTGGGGTTTCACATCGTGCAGGTCACCAATCGTCGACAGGCCCGGGTTCTCGGACTGAATGACCCCGTACTTCCCGGGGAGAGCACAACGGTGCGGGACCAGGTGCGTAACTATCTGCTGTCCACCCAGCAGCAGAGGGCGTTCCAGCAGGCACTACAGGAGGTGGTTGAGGATCTTCGCGCGGAAGCGGAGACGGACGGAGAGCTGACCGTCTACGAGGAGAACCTCGACTGGTAACTCATGGGCCTGCGTAGAAAAGGCCGCATCATCGCATTTCAGGCACTCTACTTCTGGGATGTCACGCATCCTCAGCTGGAGGACCTCCTGAGGTTCGAGTGGATCGACAACGTCGATCCGAGCGACGAGAGTGGCGAAGAGTCACGTGCATTCGCCCGCCTCATTCTCTCGGGTGTTCTGGAGAATATCGACAGCGTCGACGAGGCGATACGCCGACAGCTCGAGCACTGGGATTTTTCCCGTTTGAGCTGGGTCGACCGCGCGATTCTCCGTCTCAGCACCTATGAGCTGCTCTTCGCGCGCGATATTCCGCCGTCGGTAACCATCGACGAGGCGATCGGAATCGCGAAACAGTTCGGCGCCGACGACTCCTTTCGCTTCATAAACGGAGTGCTCGATGCCGTGAAACGGGAAAGAAGTGAGGCATGATCCGGCGCGAAACGCTGGTGGGCGTGCTTTCGATCACCGTGGGGCTACTGACCGCTGCGGTTGCAGCCCTCCTCATCATCACCGAGGTGCGCGGCGGACGAGCCGAGCGGGCCGTTGACGCCGCGCTTTCCCGTGCGGACCGCGCGATCGAGCAGGGAAACCTGCCTGCCGCCGAAGAAGCTCTTCTGCAGGGGGCCGCGGCCGCTCGAACCGCACCACAATGGCTGTCGCTGACGAAGCGCGCCTATCGTATAGCAGAATCCACCGGGGACCTGAGCCCTGCAGCCGACCTGGCGGCCCGAGGCACACGCGTGGCACCGAATGACCTCGACCTCCGCGCCGTGGCGGTACACGCCCACATTCGCGCCGGACGACCCGCAGACGCCCTGCTGCTTCTCGAGGATGTTCCCTCCACGACGCGGCTTGATGCGCTGCAGGCCGAGGCCAGGCTGGCGGCGCGCTCGCTGACAGGAGACGCGACCGACCCGGCGGCGACGTCCGCCGGCGGAGATGCCCGATCGGCCGACGGACAGTTTTCCGTTCTCGTCGGCCTGGGCCGCGGGAGCCCGGCTTCGGACTTCGCGGCCGCCTTCGACCTCACCCGGGTTCAGCCTTTCGCCGTCAACGAAGCCCTTCGCCTCGCAGAGAGCGGCGAGACCGACGCGGCCCTGGGTGCGCTCGAGGAACGAAATCTCGTCGATGCCGTTCCCGTGCTTGCAGCCTTTCTCGCCTACGACCTCGAAGACTATGAGCGCTACGAGCGCCTGCTGCAGACGATGAGCGCCCGCGCCGCGGTGACGCCCGAGCAACTCATGCTGCAGGCCGACATTGCAATGCTTCGCGGAAGCTACGCGGCTGCGGGTGCGGTCTATGAGGATCTGCGCGCAACAGCGCCCGGGTTCTCGCCCGAGCAGTACCTGAACGCAGCCTGGCTTCGGCGCGAGGACCGGCAGGACGCACTCGATATTCTCCTGAGCCGCGGAAATCGTTTCTCCTCCTCCACCGATTTAGCCCGGGCGGAAATCCTGCTGACCTACGAGGAGGACCCGGCGGCGGCCCGGCCCCTCCTCGATAGTCGCCGGGGCGAGGTCGCCGATCCGGTGGTCCTCGACACCCTCGCCATGCACCTCTTCGAACGCCGCAGGGGATCGGTGTCCGGCGTCGTCTCGCGGCTGTGGACCCTTGTGAACCGCCATCCCGACAGCGAGCTCCCGGTACGCTATCTCGGCTGGTACCTCGTCTCCACCGGCGACTGGCCGGAGCTTTCGGTGCTCCTCGACGGCAGGCTCGACACCAGCGGGGAGACGGGTGCGCTCTACGAGGGTATCCTCGCGGTGCGGGACCGGAACTGGGCCCGTGCGCTGGAGTTGTTTTCCGCCGAGGACAACCGCAGTTGGGAGGCCGCGCACAACGCGGGACTTGCCGCAATCGGTGCGGGAGCTCCGGCGTCGGCTCATGAGCATTTCGAGGAGGCGTTGCGCCGGCTCGCGGATGCCGCTTCGGCCTCGCAGGTCGGGGAAGACTCCCGCAGGAGGAATCGCTCGCGGATTCTTGCCGCCGACGGACTTGCACAGGGGCTTCGTGGCAATTACGCTGCGGCTTATCGCCGTGCCGCTGAGGCGGTTGAGCTTGATTCGGAGAACGTTCGCGCGCGATATTTAATGACGACTTTCGCGGACCGGCTGTGAGTGGGTGCGGGTGAAAGGGACTGAGGCATGATCAAAATTAAGACGGCGAAACAGATCGAGGGCATCAGAGTTGCGTCCGGCCTTCTCGTGGAAGTGCTCGGTGCGCTCGAAGAGCAGGTCGCGCCGGGGGTAACCACGGGTGACCTCGACCGTCTGGCCCGTGAGATGATTGCCGAGCGGAATGCGCGGCCGGCGTTTCTCGGCTACATGGGGTTTCCCGCGGCACTCTGTACCTCGGTGGATAGTGCCGTCATCCACGGGATTCCGAACGACGTGCCTCTCGAGGAAGGGCAGGTCGTGAGCATCGACTGCGGGGTGGAGTACCAGGGCTACTACAGCGACTCCGCACTGACTATCCCCGTGGGTCGCATTTCCGAGGATGTGCAACGGCTCATGGACGTGACAAAGGAGAGCCTTGCCCTCGGAATCGAGCAGGCACGGGTCGGCAATCGGGTCAACGACATTTCCCGGGCTGTTTATGAACACGTATCCCGGTTCGGATACGGCGTCGTTCGGCCCTACTGCGGGCACGGCGTCGGACTCGACATACACGAAGACCCCCAGATCCCGAATTACGTGGGTTCCGGACCCAATCCACGCCTCAAACCCGGGATGGTGGTCGCCATCGAGCCCATGATCAACCTTGGGGGAGATGATATCGACGTACTCGACGACGACTGGACAGTCGTGACGATCGACGGGTCGATCTCTGCCCACTTCGAGCACACCATCGCGATTCACAGCGACCGCACGGAGATTCTCACCAGCCGCAACGGCGGCGGGGTGTAACAAGCGACGGACGGCACGCTATACTGCGCACGCGACGCGCAATTGGAGGCTATATGGCTAGGGGCAAGGCGCTTTATTCACGCAAGTTTTTCCTCGCGAATCTGGTGATGGTCGGCATCATCGTAGGGTTCGCGCTCTCGATGCTGGTGTTTTCATGCTCGACGCGACTCGAGCCGGGCGACAGCGCATATGCCCAGGAGCCGGGTACCACTCCGGAGATCAATGTGTCTTCGCTCCAGGGATCGTTCCGTCAGGTGGCCACCGCCGTGCTGCCGAGCGTCGTGAAGATCACTGTCGCCGAAGACGGAGACGGGGACGACCCGGGTAACTTCCCCTGGTTCGAGTTCTTCTTCGGAGAGCCGGACGGTGACCAGCCGCGTCGACCGCGCGGCCTCGGCTCCGGTGTAATTGTGGAGCGGGACGGAAGCACATACTATGTGCTGACCAATGATCATGTGGTCGCAAACGGCGACAACATTCAGATCAGCCTCGACGACCGCCGTGAACTCGAGGCGGAGCTCATCGGAAGCGACCCGCGTAAAGACCTGGCCATGGTTGCTTTCGAGTCGGATGAGGATATTCCGGTTGTGCGCCTCGGCGACTCCGATGCCCTCGCCGTCGGCGACTGGGTGCTGGCTGTCGGCAGCCCCTTCGGGCTGCAGTCCACGGTTACCGCCGGCATCGTCAGCGCGGTGGGGCGCCGCGGAGGGCCCCAGGGCAATATCAGCGACTTCATCCAGACCGACGCTGCCATTAACCAGGGGAACTCCGGCGGTGCGCTCGTGAATCTCCGCGGTGAGGTAGTCGGTATCAATACCTGGATCACCTCCCAGACCGGCGGCAGCATAGGTCTCGGATTCTCCATCCCGATCAACAACGCAAAGACCGCAATATCCGACTTCATCGAGTCCGGCGAGGTACAGTACGGCTGGCTGGGCGTGAGTATCCGTAACCCCTCTCCGGTCCTCGCGGAGGACATGGGGATCGAGGGGCAGGACGGGGCGTTCGTCTTCCACGTCTTCGAGGATTCTCCCGCCGATGAGGGCGGCATCCAGCCCGGTGACTTCATGAAAGCGATAAACGGAACGCCCGTAGAGAACGCCGACGACTTCATACTGCGGGTGGGGGATCTGCTCGAGGGCGAAGAGGTGGAGTTCGACCTCATCCGGCTCGGAGAGCCGCAGACCATCGAGGTCACCATCGGACGCAGGGCCGACGAGGAGACGATTGCGCAACAGAGCCCGCGTGCGTGGCCGGGCATGAGCGTGCTGCCGCTTACCGATGAAGTGCGTTCGCAGGCGGACATAGAGAGCTCCACGTCCGGAGTGCTTATTATCAACGTGGAAAGCCGGACCCCGGCGGCGGCCGCGGGTTTCCGCCGTGGTGACATCATCACGACGATGAACGGTTCGCGTGTGCGCTCGGTCATGGATTTCTATCGAGAACTGAACGATGATACGGTCGACGAGGTCGCTTTTACCTACGAGCGCGAGGGTGAGGAAAACACCGTCTCCATCGTTCGATGATGCAGTACCAAGAGTGAGGTTTCATGGCCGAATTCAAGAAGGAGTTCATTCCCTACGACATGGTGCGGAACAACGCGCTGAAGCTGGCGCACCGCATTCATCAGGAAGGGTTCGTGCCGGATGTGATCTACGTGAGCCTTCGTGGCGGCGCGTACCTCGGGAATGTGATAAGCGAGTACTTCAAGTTCGTCAGGCGGACCGGCAGGCCCGTGTTCTACGCCGCCGTAGTTGCGCGCTCGTACTCGGACATCCACGAGCGCGATCAGGTGATGGTCGACGGCTGGACCTATGATCCCCACTACCTGCGCAGTGGTGACAAGGTGCTGCTCGTCGATGATATCTTCGACTCCGGGCGCACCATCAACCACCTCGTCAATATCATCCTCCAGAAGGGCATCCCCCGCGAGGACATAAAGATTGCGGTTCACGACTACAAGATTCGAACCTTCAGCGATGAACGCCTGCCGATTCATCCCGACTACTACTGCCGCAAACACGAAATAACGCGGCCCGAGGACGACAGCTGGGTGCACTACCTCAGCCACGAGCTCGTCGGGCTCACCGAAAACGAGATAGAGATCAATTACGCTGCCGATAAGGAAGTAGTGGAGATTCTCAAAGAGATACGATGAAGCGCCTTCTGCTCGTCCCCGCATTGTTTGCGTGCCTGACTGTCGTTTCCTTCGCCCAGAGCGATTCGGCCCCCGGCGGCGACTCCGCGGGGCGCGGCGATCCCGGCGCTTCGGATGTTGCGCTCTTCGATCCGCCCGCCGGGCGTTACGAGAAGAACGTGCTGCTTTCTCTTGCCGATCCGGCAGGCGAGTCTTCGCCGACCGAGGGTTCCTCGGCTGCACGGCCACTGCGGCTCGAATACCGTGTTTCAGGCCTCGGCGCCTCGGAGTTCGTCGGCTATCAGGGGCCGGTGCACCTGAGCGCGCTCCCCGGTGAAGAGCGCACCTATCGGGTGACGGCCCGACTCATCGAGGGCGATGAGGTGCTGCGCGAGGAAGAGGCGCGCTACACCGTAGATCGTCGCCTCCCACCTGCGCCGGAAATATCCGAGCTCTCCGGGTTCTATCGCGAGCCGGTGGAAATCGGCTTTGCTGCGCCGCAGGGCGCCACCGTGTACTATGCCGTCGACGGTCCCGGGTTTTCGGCATGGGACGGAAGCGACATTCGTCTCGCGGGCGAGGCCGGTGAGCGAGTCGAGTACCTCGTTGAGGCATTTTCGCGGTTCGGCGACGGGCCTGCGGGCCCCGTTGCCTCGCGCAGAATCGTCGTCGATCGTGTGTCCGCGGAGCCACCGCGCGGGATCAGAATCGGAAGCCCCGTTGCCGGAGCCTGGGCCAACCCGCAGCTGCTCTACGTGGAGGAGGCCGGCTTCTCGGAGATTCGCTACACGACTGACGGCAGTGATCCCGCCCGCGGGGGAACCGTCTATGAGGGCCCGGTGCTCCTCCAGACCGACGGCACCGCGCGCCTTCGGGTACGCGGGGTTACCGAGGGCGGAGAGGTCTACAGCGAGAGCGTGGAGTTCAGCGCGGGCTCGCGGCAACTGCTCGAGGTGGAACAGGGTGTGCGCACCGAGTCCTTCGAGGTGGGGCCGCCCTCGGACGGGGTGTACCGCTACCGGCGATCGGATTCCGAGTCCGACTCTCTGTTCTCCCGCCCGATATCGCTGACGGTTCAACGCGGAAGCCGTCGAGGGGCCGAGATCCGTATCGCCGGCCCGGTCGATCGGCGCGATGAGACTGCATCATTCAGGTACTTCTTTCTCCTCGATGGCCGTGTACCCACGCCACCGGACGTGACCATTGACGTGGACGGACGTGATGCACTGGTCAGCATGACCGGAAATCGGGGCGCCGCGGTTGAGTACGAGCTGAATATCGACGGCGAGCGCGTCTCCGAGGGGAGCTACGACGGCCCTCTCGAGGTGACGCTGCCGGCCGGACGCGAATCCGGTGAGCTCGAGGTGACGGCGGTCTCCGCCTACGGCGACGCCCGCGTGAGCGAGCCCGCCACCGCACGTCGTGCCTTCGATACCAGTTCACCGGCGGTACCCTCTCTGGAGTTGCCTGAGGGTGGGCCCGCGGCGTCGGTTCCGCTCTCGGTCACTGCGGACGCGTCGAGCACCGTTCTCTATGAGATCGCCTTCGGCTCCGAGCCCGCCGAACCGGACGCGTTTTCGCCGCGACTGGACATGGAATCACCCGTCCTGGCGCTTCCCTACGGCGTGGAGGGCCGGGCGTTTATTCGCCTGCGGGCCCGCGACGATGAGGGAAACGTATCGGCATCCAGCCCCGTGTACCGAGTCGAACTGGACGCCCGACCGCCGCAGCCTCCACGCATCACGATCGTTCGCAACGTGGCCCGAATCGCGGGTGACGGCACGCTATACTACGCCCTCGACGACGGTGGACCACAAACCGGTGGGCCGCCGGCCTACGCACCCTACGAGGGCCCCCTTCGTCTCGGTGGGCGCGCGGAGGAGAAGGTGCGTTATCGGCTCACCGCCTATGCCCAGGACGACGCCGGAAACAGAAGCCGGACAGTGACCGTTTTCGAAGAGGTCGACCGTCGTATCCCGCGCGTGCCGGCCGCGATGTCGGTCACCGACGGCGGACATTACGCTCTGCCCGAAGTTCGCTTTCAGGTCGTAGGGGCCGCTGAGGATCTCATCCTGCATTACACGGCAACCACTGACGGAAGCGAGCCGCCGGAGCCGACGCCGGAAGATGCGACCGTATCCCGAGACGGCGTCGTATTCTCTGCAACCGAAGGAGCGGAGGTCCCGATTTACCTCAAAGTCGTCCCGCGTTTCGCCGGCTCCGAGGTAACCGGACGCGTGCGGGAGATCCGCTTTTCCCTCGACCGGCGAGCGCCGGAGCTTCCTTTGATCTCCGGCATCGAAGCCGGCGGAACCTACGCGGCTCCGCGGCGACTCGAGCTGCAGCCCGCGGACCCCGAGGCAGACGAGATCACCGTTGTGCTCCGTGAGACCGTCGGGGATGGACAGCCGACGGAATCCACCTTTCGCTACAGCGAGCCGCTTCTGCTCGCGGGACGAGACGGCCGCGAGACGCTCTACGAGATAGACCTCCGCGTTTCCGATCCCGCCGGGAATTCCCGCTCCCTCGAGGAGCCGATTCGCGCCGTCGTCGACCGTAGCGCGCCCGCCGCCGGTGAGCTCCTGGTCTCCGGCGAAGAGGACACCTCGATTTTCGGTATGGCAAGCAACGGCCCGGTCGTCCTGCGCCCCTCCTCGGACGCGATGATCCGGTATGAGCTCACCGAGAACGGTGCGCCGCCGACGCCCGTGACTGCGTCGTCACCCCTTCTCGGGGAAGGCTTGCGCCTTCCGGGTCGTTCCGGCAGCGAGGTCCTCTACCGTGTGGCCTATCGCAGCGAGGATGCGGCAGGCAATCTGTCTCAGGAGACGGCACGTCTCGTGATGGAGGTCGATCGTCGCCCACCGCCGCCACCGGCGGCACCGTCCATCCGCGTCGCGGAGGACGGGCGGTCGGCGCGGCTTGCGTGGAGCGCTGAGCCCGGGTACCGTACGGGATTTCGCGTAGTCAACGAGGGCGAGGGCGACTTCCGTCGCGCCGACGAAAGAAGCGAAGTCTCTTTCCCCTCCGGAGAAACGCGCGTGACCGTCGAGGCGATGCAGGTCGACGAGGTCGGAAATCGCAGCGAGACGCGGCAGTTCGAGGTTCGCGGCTTCACCGTCAGCCCGCGGCCCGAGCTCGCCGGGGTAAGGCAGGGCGAGACCTACGGCGACACGGTCGTGCTTCGAAACCGCACCTCGGATGCGACGGTGCGCTACGAGCTTTCGACGGGGGACGATGAGCCCGATGTGCCCACGCGCTTCTCGGAAGAGCTGCCGGAAACGCTTCCCTTCGATGTCTCTCCGGGCGAGACCCTGCGCTACACCGTCCGCGCGCGTGCCTTCGATGACGACGCCCGCCCGTCCGAAGTGGTGGAGCTCTCGTTCACGGTGGATCGAACACCGCCCGCGCCTCCGGAGCTCGTGAATGCCCGCTCAGGAGATTTCTACACCGGAAGCAGAGTGGTGGAGCTCGACGCGCCGGAAGGGGAGATACGCTATCGGCTCTCGCTGGTACAGGAAGAAGCCGGCGACTTTCGCCCGTATGAAGATCAGGTGATGCTGGACGCGGTGCCCGGGCGACTCGCGCACTATCAGCTCGAGGCCTACGTCGTGGACGAGGCAGGCAACAGAAGCGGAACGCCTCGGGTATGGGACCTCTATATCGATCAGGAGATCGTCTACGTGTCCGTGGATGGCGGCGCCGGGGACGCCGACGACAGCACGGCGGCCGATGGGGGCAGAGACACCCCCTTCACCAGTCTTTCCCGTGCCGTGGATTTTGCCCTTTCACGAGAACGCCGGACCATATTCGTCTCGGGTGGCAGCTATCTGGTATCCGCCCCGCTTCGCGTAGATGGAGACCTCAGCATCCAGGGCGGACTCAGCTCCGAGACCTGGCGACGGGCGGACGATCAGGTCACAGAGATACTGACCTCCGACGGCTTCAGCGGGGCGGCGCTCTTCGACGTAGAGGACTCCTCCCTGACCCTCGAGCGTCTCGACGTGACGGTGGAGGGCGTGGCCGCCCTCGGCGCCGAGCGCGGCACGATATTCATGCAGGGCGTTTCGATGATCTCGGCGGGGGCGCCTCTGACACTGGGATTGGTCGATTCCACCTTCGAGGCCCGCAGCAGCGATATCCGGGCACGCGAATTGGGTGGAGATACGGCGGTGTCCCTGGAAGGGAGCTCTGCGTCTCTGCAAAGCGTGACCATCGAGGCCGAGAGCGCGGGCGGTGACTACTCGGTGATTCACGCCGATCGGGACAGCGAACTCGAGATTCGCAATGGCACCGTGACTGCGGGGTCGGGTCGTCGTTCCGCCGCGGTAAGAGTCGACGAGAGTGTGCTGAGAATCCACGATACCGAGCTCAGCGCCGGGGCGGCCAGTGAGAGCAGCGACGTCGTTCGCGCTCGCCGGAGCGACGTTCTGCTGCGCGACAGCCGCATTGCGTCGTCCGAGGGGGCGTCGATCAGCACGACGATCAGCGCGAGCGGCGGCGAGCTCCGCCTCGAGGGAAACACTATCGAGGTGGAGGGTGAACGCGGCGGAACGGGGCTCTTCGCCCGTGGCAGCCGAATCACGGCATCCCGCAACGCTTTCCGCTCGGGGGAAACCTCCGAGTTTCTTCATGTCGTATCTCTGCGCGACGTCACCGCGATCCTCGATACCAACCTCTTTCTCGGCGGACGGAGCCGCGAAGTGATCGTGGGGCGCATCGTGGGATCCGAGACCTCCTGGTACAACAACACCATACGCGGCGGCGCCGGATCACGATTTACTCAGGGCTTCAATCTCAACGGCTCCTCTCGAGCCGCGCTGATCAATAACGTCGTCTTTCATGCCGGAGATGGGACGGGCACAGCCGTTTACGCCAGCGAGGACGTTCGGTCGCTCGAGATCACGGCGAACGCGTTTTCGGGATGGGATGCGGTGTATCGCCGCGCCCCCGACGGGCGCCGCTGGTTGCCGCCGGGCGGTGACCCTGACTCGGAAGCCGCGTCCGCAGAGGCTCTCAATCGCCGCACCGACCTGCAAGCCGGGTCAAACATCGACCTCGCCGACCAGGACGTGTTTGCCGATGACGTGCATCTCAGATCGGGTGTGCCACTAATCGACGCCGGTGTGTATGTGGGAGACAGCGAGGGCCCGCGCGTAGATTGGGACGGTCAGGAACGTCCGCGCCCCGGTGAGGGAACCTACGACATCGGCGCGGACGAGTTCTTTCGGTAGGCCTGGAGTCGGCCGTCTACTCCCAGCTCCACTCGGGCTCGCCGTTCTCGTACGTGGCGCTCCAGAGCCCGTCACCATTCGTCAGCGCGAAGAGTGTCTCGTTCGTCGAGTCGACATAGAAACCGTGAATAGAGGCATCGGAGATATCGGCCGCGCGGTAGTTGTCGCCGTCGGGGCGATCGGTGCCGAGGGCTGAGTCTACCTCGTAGTAGCCCCCGG
>CAYOFA010000021.1:28644-30522 GCA_964402885.1 uncultured Spirochaetaceae bacterium | reverse complement strand
TCCGGCGCGCCGATGACTGCGGTCCAGTCGGCGTCGGGATCGATTTCCGCACGCAGCGAAAGCTCCTGTTTGTTCGTACCGCCGAACGCAAGGAGTACGTCCCTCGGGGTTGACTGCGGGAGAGTGTCTACCGTGAGACTGCCACGAGGCGGCTGGGTGTCGATGACGAACTCGCGTGTCTGGGAGCTCACCACGATGCCGTTTTCATAACGCACGTAGAGCCGGGCCTCATAGGTCCCGTCCCGAAGAGGCTCGCCCTCCTCGTCGGTGCCGTCAAAGGTTCCGCGCCGCGGGATCGGTGCCTCACCGGTTACCCGGCGGACGACCGGATTGCGCAGACGGGGGTCACGGACCTCGAGCTCCCACGACGCCGCCCCTTCGGGCTCGCGGACCGCAATCGTGAACGGAAGCACGTCCTTGCGACCGTCACCGTTCGGGGAAAATGCGGCGTTCTCGGCGGCAACGCCCAGTCGCACTCCCCCGGACTGCAGACTGACTGCGATTTCCCAGTCCGCTGTCTCTTCGGTGCTGTTTCCCGCCCGGTCGGTGCTTGCGAGGGTGTATGTGTAGCTTCCTTCGGGCACGCGCGTACCGGTGCGGTCATCATCCTCCAGCAGATAGGTACCGTCCCACGTAACGGTGGAGGGTGGACTGACGTCCCGACCGCGATTCTGCGGCATGGGGTTCTCCCAGGTCTGCCGCCAGACCGCGTTGCCGTCGGCGTCGGCTATGGTACCGACCCATTCCGCCTCGCGGCTCCCGTCCTGAGGGAAACTGACTGTCTTTCGGTCGCTGTCCTCGGTGGGAGCGAACACCCGGTACTCGGGTGGGCCGAGCTCGGTAATCTCGGGCGCCTCCGTATCGACGGTGACGTTGAACGGCGGCGTGCGCGAGATCCGTTCCTGGTCATCACGAACGAATAGCTGGTAGGTATAGTCTCCATCTTCCACCAGTTCTCCGTCCTCTCCGAGGTCGGAGTCACGGTACGTGCCGTCCCAGGTGAGGGTGTCGGGAACCTCCACCTGCGGCTTATCCGCGCCGAAGAGCCTGCCGAAGAATCCGACTCGGCCCTCCTCGACTTCCCGCTGCCGCCACACGAGGTTGCCGTCCGCGTCAAAAATCGCGAGCTCGTACTCCACGATAACGGCATCCTCGGATTGCACAACGATGGTGGAGAACGGGAGCTCGAGCTCATCGTTCACCCCGTCACCGTCGCCCGGCGAGATATACTGCCGCGGCTGTGGCGGCATCTCGAGCTCCGTGGCCCCTTCCTGTTCTCCGCCGGCGAACAGCGGCGCTCCGATGAGCAGCGCGACGCCGAGCAAGACAAGTGTTTTCTTTACGTTCATGCAGGTACCCCCCATTCCGTTGTGGCAAACCCTTCCAGCACACATAATAGCATGAGCAATGTCCGTTTGCCAGCAGGCTTGCATTCGAGTTGATCAGCCTGCACTAAAGGGTACGGCCGCGCCGGATCGAAAAACAAGAAAATGCGGGCCGGATCTCAAGCAACAGGTGCAGTGAGGCAGTAACGGTCTATGTGGACGCAATGACCGCCCGGGAACGGGCTCAAAAACACATGGAGCGGCCCCTGCAGCCGCGGGAGAAACTCATCAGCTATGGGCCGGCACACCTCTCCGACCGTGAACTTCTCACAGTTCTGCTCGGAACCGGCACCCGCGGGAAGCCGGTCGGGCGACTTGCCGCCGAGGTTCTCGCCGTCCTCGACGGCTCGACCGGACCGCCGGACCTGGGGGATCTGAGGCTCATCTCCGGGCTCGGGGAGGCAAAGAGCAGTCTGATCGCCGCTGCGGTGGAGTTTGCCAGACGCATGCTCTGCCCCGGCATTCACAGGATTCGCTTTCCGGCCGACGTCCT
>CAYOFA010000021.1:25797-28544 GCA_964402885.1 uncultured Spirochaetaceae bacterium | reverse complement strand
GCATCGGCTGTACGACATCGGAGTGTCCGCGGTCACGGTCGCCGAACTCCAGTATGGCGTGGCGAAGAGCCGGCAGATGGAAAGAAATCGCCGGGCACTGCTTCGCTTTCTCACACCATTCGAAATACTGCCCTTCGACGACAAAGATGCCGAGCTCTTCGGAGTCCTTCGCGCACGCCTGGAAGCGGACGGTCGCCCCATCGGCCCGTATGACCTCGAACTGGCCGCTCAAGCGCTGGCGCGCGGGCTCATCCTCGTCACCAACAACGAGGGAGAGTTCCGGCGGGTTCCGGGTTTGCATGTGGAGAACTGGACGAGGCGAACGGTCTGAATGCCTTGCCGAATCGTCGAATAGTGCCTACACTGTATGCAGAATCTGCATGCAAAGCGGAGAGGCGACCCGTGCAATACACGATCCGAAACATACCGTCCTCGATCGACCGCGAGCTTCGGGAACGTGCACGCCGTAATCAGCAAAGCCTGAATGAGACAGTGGTGGACGCCCTCCGGCGGGGGCTCGGTGTCGGGCCCGAGGAGCCGACCTACGACGACCTCGACGACCTCATCGGCACGTGGAAGCCCGACGCGGAGTTTGATCGCGCGGTAGCTGAACAGGATTCGGTGGACGAGGATGCATGGCGGTAGAAATCGTCATTGATACGAATCGGTATCGGGATTTCGTCGACGGACGGGCTGCAACGGTCGAGATCTTCCGCTCGGCCCCGAAGATCTACGTACCGCTGATAGTGGTCGCGGAGTTGCGAGCGGGCTTCGCGGTTGGTTCGCGTGGAACGGAAAACCAGCGCGTATTCGAAAGGTTCATCCACCGCCCGCGATTAGAGATAATGATGCCCACCATGGACACCACCCGGCACTACGCCAGTCTCTATCGACAACTCAGAAGCTTCGGCACCCCTATTCCGACGAACGACCTCTGGATCGCGGCGCTCGTCGTACAGCATGATATCCCGCTCTACAGCCGGGATGCTCACTTCGATCTGATTCCGCAGTTGCCGAGAATTGAAGGCGGCGCATAACCACGCCGGCCATGCCCGATTCCCACCGTCACTACACCGATGGAATACGGATCCTGAACGTGGGGCTCGGGTGTCGCTCGACCTCCAGAGTGGCGTTGAGCTGGGAGACCAGCGCGCGCACGAGACCGAGCCCGGAGCTGCGGAGTCCCGAAACGTCCACCTCCTCGGGCAGCGGTGGGCCGTTCTGAGCAACCGTCAACACGAAAGCCTCGGACTCCGGAGGTTCCTTCAGAGTGACCTCGAACCGCGGCATGACCTCTTCGGAGAAGCCGTGCTTCATGGCGTTGGTCGCGATCTCGTTCAGGATGAGACCGAGGGTAGTAGCGGTGTCCGTGGGAAATGAACGCTCTCCGATATCGACTGTCAGCTCCACTTCATGCACCGGATAGAAGGAAAAGACATCCGTAAGCAATCCCCTGACATAGGGCTCGAGCTCGACGGTCGTGACGGCATCGTTCTGATAGAGCTTCTCATGAAGATGGGCAATCGTGCTCACCTGGCCGCGAATGTCCGACAGATCCGCGGCAGAACCGAGAGACTCATCCTTCAGAGTGACCAGCGTGGAAACCATGAACAGGTGATTCTTGACGCGGTGGTTGAGCTCGCGCATGAGCTGCTGCTTGGCCTCGATGGCGGCCTCGCGTTGCCGTTTCATTTCTTCGCGCTCGGTGATGTCGATCACGAACTCAACCGCCTGGTTTTCGTCCAGGCGCGCGCCGGCGAAAAGCCCCCACCAGCGCGTTCCGTCCGGCCGGATGAGCTCCTTCGCGTAGGGCTTGAAGCGCCCGGTCTCCTTGAGCTCTTCGAACACCTGCCGTGTCCGCGGCATCCACTCCGGGAGTGTTACCAGGTCCGAACGCAACTCGCCGCGGTCGAGCTCGCCGCGGTCGTGCCCGATCATGCGAAGGAAGGCGTCGTTCGCGTCGAGGAAGTTGCTTTCCATGTCGAAGAAGAGGACACCGACCGATTCTATGCTGATCGCGCGATTCAAGCGCTCTTCGCTCGCGCGCAGCGCCGCCTCGGTCTCACGCAACTCCGTGATGTCGGCAATGACGGCCACCGCCGACACAATTCGCCCGGTATCGTCGTGCACCGGAACTGCCGAGTTCAGGATGGTTTTTCGACTGCCGTCGAAGCATTCGATATCGATCATCTCGTCGATAGACGACTCACCTTTGGTGAAGGCTCTCGCAAAGGCCCACTCCTCCACCGGTTCACCGCTGTCGACCCACCACCCCCTGTACTCCCCGAGACGGTCCATGGGCACATGCCTGGCCCCGCCCCAGATTCTCTCCACGGCCGCGTTGGTCCAGGCGATTCTGCCTTCCTCATCGGCAATGAAGACTCCGACCGGAAGCACGTCCAGAACCCGCCGCAGGAGCAGATCGCTGCGACCGGCACTCCGGTTGGATTCGGCCCTGAGTTTCGCGTTTTCTTCGCGCAGGCGGGCCACCTCGGTTTTGAGTTGCTCCAGGCTGGCGGTATCTAGGTTCTCATTCACCATAGCCCGACTCCGGCGTACGATTTCGGTGTAGGTCTGCACCTCGTATTACAGCGTGAGGATCGAAACGCGTCAACAGGATTCCCGCAGAGCTGTTGCGGCATCGTCACTGCGATAGTAGGCTTTAACGTGGGGGCGGACACGAATCGGCGCCTCCGGTAAGGAGAAACTGAACATGGTGCGAAGATATGATCCTGTATTCGGGTTGA
>CAYOFA010000021.1:10055-25697 GCA_964402885.1 uncultured Spirochaetaceae bacterium | reverse complement strand
CGTACACCGGGCGCTCGTTCTGACCGCTCTGCTTATTGCCGTACTCGCGACAGCACCGGCAACCGCGCAACAGCAAACGCTCGAGCTCTCGAGCGTGGCGAGCGCGGACGGCTTTGCCTCGCCGCTGGTGAATCCCGCCGCTCCCGCATTCGGAAACGCCGGCGGCATCGGGGCGCTGCTCGGCTATGACGAGAGCGCCTTCGGCAACATCGACGACGGGACGGCGCCCGACTTCTCGCTCTTCCTCAACACGAGGGTGTTGAGCTACGCCTTCGAGACGACCGCCGACGCGAACCGCCACACCGGCACCCTGTCCGTGCCGCTCTTCGGCGACCTCTATGCCGGTGCAGGCGTCTCGGTGCCCGATTTCTCGTTCGAGGATCCCGTCACCAGGGCCGGCCTTCTCTTGCGACCCCTGAACGTGCTCTCCCTCGGCGCCACCGGCACCTTCCCCGAGGCAGGAGATCCCGCCTACCGCATCGGCGGGGCAGTGCGCCCCCTGTTCGTGAACCGAGAGATGGCCCAGATACTGACGGTCTCCACGGACGTACGCTACCGCAACGATGAGTTTCTCGCGCCGATCCTCGGCATGGAGCTCACCCCCGAGGACGGCCTCGATATCTCGGCGGCCTGGGACTTCGACTCCGACCGACTTCAGCTGCAGGCGAGCGTGAGCTACGGCCGGGTGCGTGCGGGAAACGGTGGAAGTTTCAACTTCGACGACGGCGGCCCCGGGGCGGTCGCCTTCGCGCATGTTTCAACGAAAGACTTCCGGTCCTTCGCCCCGATCCGGGCTCGCACCTTTGCGGAGTACGCACCGGGGCCGATGATCGTGGAGCAACCGACATCGATGCTCTTCAGCCGCTTCGAGTCGATCGATCCGAGCGATACGATCGCGGAGGTCGTCAACGACATACGACGCCTGTCGCGGAACGACGCCGTGGCCGGCATCCTCTTCAAGAATCACAATCTGCAGGCATCGTATGCGAACTTCCTCGAGATCAGACAGGCCCTCGAGGAGTTCAAGGCTACCGGCAAACAGGTCGTCTTCTATATCGAGCAGACCAACACCCTCAACTACGCCCTGGCCGCCGCCGTGGCCGACGAGATCTATCTCAACCCGCAGGGCTCCATCATGCTGTCGGGTCTTTCCAGAACGCGGCCATACCTGAAGGAGCTGCTCGATGATTTCGGCGTGGGGGTCGCGCACATCCGAAGCGCCGAGTACAAGACGTTCGGCAACATCTTCTCTGAAACCGGCATGCCGGCGGAGGAGCGGGAGGCAATCGAGGCCCTTCTCGAGGACCAGTACGGGGTGCTGCTGCGCATGATCGAGAGCGGGCGCGGCGAGCGGCTCGCCGGCTCCGCCGAAGCAGTTGTCGCGGACGGCCCGTATCTGGTGGCCGAACGCGCGCTCGAGACGGGTCTCGTTGACGGGCTCATCTATGTCGACGAGCTCGAATCGCGCCTCGAAGAGCTGCAGCGTGGCGCCCGCATCGCAGAGGTCTCGGCCCGCGACCAGATCCGCTATGAGTGGAGCCGCCGCCCCGCCCCGCGCGTTGCCGTCATCTACGCGACGGGCAATATCATCCGTGGCGAGGGACAACCGGGCCGCATGATCGGCTCCGAGACCATGGCTGCCGCCATCCGCGAAGCACGAGAGAGCGGCGGAATCGACGGCATCATCATACGTGTTTCGAGCGGCGGAGGCTCGGCCCTCGGCTCGGCGGTAATCGCGCGGGAGATCGAGCTTACGACCTCCGGTGAGGATCCGAAGCCGGTAGTCATCTCGATGGCCGACAGCGCGGCATCCGGTGGCTACTACATCTCCGCGCCGGCGGACCGCATCGTGGCGCATCCGGTGACCGTCACCGGCTCGATCGGCGTGGTAGTGCTCCTGCCGAATATCGAGGGGCTCTCGGAGAAGTACGGGGTCAACTGGGACACGGTGAGGACCACCGACACCGCCGACCTCGGCGCGCTATACCGCACCCTGACTCCCGAGGAGCGCTCCCTCGTGCAGAACAGCGTCGACACGCAGTACGATCGTTTCGTCTCCTACGTGGGTGAACAGCGCGGCATGAGCACCGAGGATGTCGAGCGCGTAGCCCGCGGGCGGGTGTGGAGCGGCGAGGACGCTCTCGAGCGCGGTCTCGTGGACCGTCTCGGCGGGCTCGCGACCTCGATAGACGTGATACAGGAGCTTCTCGAAAGCGGGGTGGAACCGCAGATCATAGAAGTGTTCCCCGGACGGTCCTTCTTCGATCAGATCCGCGTGAGCGAATGGGCGGAGGCGCAGGCGCGAAACCGGTTACCGGCCGAGCTCCGCACCCTGCTCGACGCACAGGACGAGCTCTCGCGCTATGGTGATGAAATGATTCTGATGCTCGCCGCACTCGAGGCGGAGGAGGACTGAGGGGGCGGCGCGGTCCCGGCGCCTCCACAGCGGTCCGCCGTGCCGCCTCGCGGGCGGGCGGCGCCGGCCCCCGGACGGGGTTCGTGCCGCCACCCGAAGTTCGCGCCGCCCGCCAGGGGCGCGGCGCCACCGAGGGGTTCGCGCCGCCACCCGGAAGCCGCGCCGCCACCCCGCGGCCGCGGCCTCAGCTCGACTTGGCCTTCGTTCGCTGTAGCGCCCAGGTGGTGTATTTGCGCACCCGCTTGTCGGGGTCGCTTTGCAGCTCTTCGAGGATGTCGGCGCCGGAGTCGGTGTTCAGCGTCTCGAGGGCGCGGGTGACTTTGACGCGGACATCCTGGTCGGGGTCACGCGCGGCGAGCACTATGCCGCGGAACGCGGCGGGGGTGCCGATAAAGGACAGGATCTCGGCGGTGTTCCGCCGCACCTCCGGACTTCTGTGGGAAAGACGCCGCACGAGGCTCTCCACGTAGCCGACCTTCTCGAGAATGTCGGTGACGAAGGGCCGCAACGATGGAATGTCCTGCTGGAGCAGATCCACCATTGCGTCCTCGCCGTCTGTCGCCATCACGCGGAACACCTCGGTCAGCCGATCACGGAGGGCCGGCTCGGCGTCCTTCATGTGGTTCACGATCGCCTCGATGTCCCGACGGCCGCGCTTCGACGCGAGAGCGTTCACGGCGTCGTTTCGCAGCTCACCTCCGAGCTCGAGTATGTCGACGAGAATGTCGACCGAGGACTTCAGCGTCGATGCCCCGAGCCCGCCGATGGCGGCGGCCTTCACCGTCTGCACCTCATTCTCGTCGGCGACAATGTCCTTGAGCTGCTTGATCACCTGCTCACCGCCATGAGCCCCGAGTGCGCGAGCAGCCTCGCGGCGAACACGCTCTACGGGATCCCGCAGCTTGTCGCTCGCCTGTCCGAGAGATCGTTTGTCGTTGAAGTCGGCGAGGGCCCAGACGGCAGATATGCGCACATCGGGATCCGCGTCGCCCGCCGCCTCCCGGATCTGCTTGAGAAAATCCTCTTTCCCGGTTGCCGGAAGCGCAGAAATGAGCGCTGAGCGGACACCGGCATCCGAGGTTTCGAGCAGCGCCTCCACCCGTTTGTCGAACTCAGTCCCCGCGAAACCCGCGAGGGTCCGGGTGAACTCCCGCGCCTCCTCGTGCGGGAGGACTGCCAGATTCTCGAGCACGAACTGAAGCACCGCGTTGTCGCCGACCGCACCGATCGCTTTGAGCGCCCGGATCCGCACCCTATGAGGGTATCCCTCGCGTCCCGCTTTGATGATGTCCATGAGATCGGGCATGACGGCGGGATACGGCATCCGCGCCATTGTCTCGATGAGTCGCGTCTCCGCGTCGAACTCAGGATCGGTAAGACAGTCGAGAAACGTCTCCGAGAAGACGAGATGTGCTCGCTCCGGTACGTGCGACAGAATGGATTCGGCGTCGGAGCTGTGGTGACGCCGGCGCGCAAGCTGACTCCGCATGAGCGCAAGGGCGGCATCATCACCCCGCTTCTCTATCATCGAGAGAAGCGCCTCGAGGAGCTCGTCACGAGCTTCGGGAAGATCATCGAGGTGGGCGAACCCGGCCTCGGCCACCGGTGTAATCAGCGACACCGGCCCCTTCTTCGCGAGAAGCCGGGCGGCGAGCAACAACACCGCCGGCGATTCCGGTTTCCGAACCTCCTCGAGAAAACCGGTAACGTTGACGTCGACGGCCTGCTCGAGCAGACGGGCAGTCCTGTCAAAGGACTGGCGGTCGCCGAGATCCGCCGCGGCAAGCATCTGAGAGAGCACACCGTTGCGCTCGAGGAACCGGGCCGCGGGCAGGCGAAACTCGCGATTCTTGTGGCCGAGGTAGGTCGTCGCGACGTTTTCGTCCTCCTTGGAATCCTCGTGGAGCTGCTCGAGGACGTGGACCAGCTGATGGGGGGCAAGCTTCGAAGGATCGATCTCGTATCGATCGGGGAACTCCGCATCGATCCGCTGCCGCGCAGCTCGGCGGACCTCGTAGGAGGGGTCATCGAGCAGGAGTGAATGCAGATGCTCGTAGAGTCCTTCCCGCTCGGAGGGCTGGAATTCGGCTGCTATGACTCTGCGCACCAGAGAGCTGGCATCATTCACGCACTCCCAGACGGCGCGCTCTGAACGGGGATCGTGGTCGTAGAGGAGGATCTTCACGGCGAAGTACCGCACCGGCCAGTCGGGGTCGCCGGTCATCTCGCGGACCTCCTCGATGCGGTGGGAGAACATCTCGAAGGCCGTGTGGCCGCTGAACTCCTCTCCTCTGCCGGAGAGGGCGATGCTTCGAAGCACCAGCAGGTCGCCGGTGTCGTCGAGACGGGCAAAAAGCCGCGGGCGCAGCCGCGGGCGTTCGAGAGCGGCCAGGAAACAGGCGAAGAGCCCGGTCTCCCAGGAGTAGTCGAGGACGCGACGGAAGTCCGAGCTCCTCCGCTTTCGAAGCAGCCGCTCCTGCCACAGCTCGTCGATGCCCGTCGCGGATATGACGTTCATGCTGTATTTGCGGGCCACCGACTCGATGAGCCCTGACCGCCGCAAGAGTTGCCCGTCGGAGTATTTCTGCCGCACCAGAAGTTCGGCCTGCTCCGGATCTTCTGCCGCCAGGCGAAGCCGGCGCACGAAATCCCGCCGCGCCTTCACGATGACGACGACCACGGCGGCAATCAACACGACGGCTGCCGCTGCGCCCAAATACGCCCAGGTGGGCATTCCATCTATAATGCTCAGGATCTCTTGCATCCTCACGCCCCTTTCTTTCGTCCTTTGACATTGAAAATCTCGATCGGCTCGATCTTGCCCTTCACCTTCACCGGCTCGCGCTCCTCGAGGCGGAAATCTGAGCCCAGCAGATCTTTCGTGGCCCTGGTAATGACCACCTCACCGGGCCCCGCAACGCCCTCGAGGCGGGCGGCCACGTTGACGGTGTCACCGATCACGGAGTAATCCATGCGACGGGAGCTTCCGAGGTTCCCCGCAACAAGCTCCCCGGTGTGCATGCCGATGCCGACACGCAGCTTCGACGCGTCACCGCGAAAAAAGGTTCGGTCTCTCGAGGAAACGAGCTTCTGAACCTCGAGCGCGCAGGAGACGGCGAGCTCGGCGTCCTGCTCCCGTGACATCATCGGCACGCCCCACGCCGCCATGATCGCATCGCCGATGAACTTATCGATGTATCCCCGGTACTTCACGATGACCTCGACGGCCTGACTGAAGTACTCGTTGAGGACCTCGATGATGTACTCCGGCTCCTTGTCCTCGGAGAAAGATGTGTAGCCACGGATGTCGGCGAACAGGACCGTCGCGATCTTCGTGTCGCCCCCTGGCTTAATGAGATCGGGGTTTTCCATGAGGTTCTCTACGACCTCGTTGGAGAGATAGCGGGCAAACATGTCCTTGACGTAGCGTCGTTCTTCGACCGCTACGTTCATCCGCTTCTTGAGCTCCCGTTCCTTCGTCTGGTCGGCGAACAGAAGAGTGATGCCCTCGTGGCGCCCGCGCTTGCCCTTCAGCGGCGAGATGTTGAGGGAATAGTCCATCTCGTCACCATCTTTCCTGTAGATGCCCTCGATGCCCACGATGAGCTCGCCTGTCTGCTCGCATTTCTCGATCCGATCGAACACCCGTTTGTGGAGGGCCTTCTTGAACAGGCGGGCGAAAGGCGTACCGATGTCCTCCTCGGTCAGCTTGAGGCGCTCGGCGGCGGCCTCGTTGAAGTACTCGATGTGGCCCTCACGTCCTACGGTTATGAGGAGGTTCGTCATCGAGGAAAACACGTTCTCCTGATAGCGTTCGAGGGACTCGATCTGCCGCAGCTGCTCTTTGAGCTCGTCGAAGAGACGGCGATTGTCGAGCATCCCGCCGGCGAGCTTGGTGAAGGAGTCGAGGAAATAGAAACGGTCCTTCCCGTAGAATCCGGGGATCTTCGAGTTGAGGACCAGAACACCGATTCGTGCCTTGGGCGTGCTCAGAGGCAGGGCGATGCCGCTGTTCATCTCCGGATGGAGAAAGATGTCACCGAAAAACGGCTGCCCGCGGTCGAGCACTACCAGTGACTCGTCGCTGTCTTCGAGGAACTCGACGAACTCCGCCTCGGCATCCATCGACCGGGAGACCTGATAGCGGCCACGCTGGTAGTAGAGCTTGAGCTTCCCGCCCGGCTCCTCGGGGTTCTCGTAGAGATAGAGACACGCGAGCTCGGACCCGGATATGTCCACCGCCTGCTCCACGAGCACCGACACCAGATCCTTGAACCCGAACTCCCGTGAAAGCCTCGAGCTCGCACGGACGAGCTCATCAAATACCTCTGCCTCGACGCCGGCTGCAGTCGCCATGAGGGCTCCTATTCAGCAGCCGATGAGGTGCCGAAGTAGTAGCGGATGCCGATTCCACCGCCGAACTCCAGACTGGTCTCCGGGAAAATGCCCATGCCCGGCGCAATTTCGAAGAAAACGTCGAGCGGTGCAGTCTCGAACTCATAGGCCAGGCCTACCGGAATCCGGATACCGAGGAGCGGATCGTCACGAAGCGATACCATTCCCCCCGCGCCGACATAGAGCGGCAGCTCGCCGGGGTCGACGTTGAGCACGTCGGGGAAGTGCATGAGGTAGTCCGCGTGGAAGTAGAACGAGCCCTCGTCGACGAAGGACCATGCGGCGGCCGCATCAATAGCGGATGTCGGGCCCAGGCGAACTTTGGCGGAGATGCCGGTGGGTTCTCCCAGCAGAACGCCGACTCCGAATACGTCGGTTTGCGCAACGGCGGTGCTCAACGACACCGATACCATGAGTAGAATTGCAAGTAGACCGCGTTTCATTTTTACCTCTCCGGATTACACGGGTTTTCGAGCCGTTCAGGATCGCGCGGAGAAAAGCCCCTGCACACGATCGACGAACTCTTTCTTCGTAATAATAATGATATTATCGTCGGCTTGCAGCACATAGCCTCCATGGGGTATCACGTGCTCCTCCCCGCGCGCCACCGAGACGATCAGAGAGGCCGATGGAAGCTTCACGTCCTCTATGCGATGCCCGTCACCCGGGCTCCCGGTGTCGACGGTGAGCTCGAGCACCTCGACACGCCCGTCGGAGATGCTGTGGAGACTGCGCACCTTCCCGCGGCGGATAATTTTCAGGATGGAGTTGACGACGGCGTTCTTGATGCTGACCGTCACGTCGATTCCGACGTTAGCGGCGATTTTGGCGTAGTTCAGCTTGTTGACCAGAACCACGGCACGGCGAATACCGAGATTCTTGCCGTAGACGGCGCTGACGATGTTGAGCTCCTGGTTGTCCGTCGCCGAAATGATGAGGTCCGAGTTCTGGAAGTGCTCCTCTTCGAAGATGCCCTCGTCGGTAATATCGGCATTGATGACGAGAGCGTCAGGGAAGCGCTCCGAAATCTGCTTGGACTTCGCGTAATCGCGTTCGACCACCTTCACGCTGGGCTTTCCACCGCCCAACCCGCCGACAATGCGACGCATCATCCGCTGCCGGCGCCCGCTCTGCCCCTTCGGTTGCGCAAAGAAGTGATCGAGGATGAGGCTGCCGATCTTGCCACCGCCGAGCATGACGATACGCTTGAGCTCCTGCTTGCGCTTGCCGAGGTAGTCGAACAGCCCCTCGAAGTTCCCCTCGGTCGCGACGATGTAGAGCAGATCGCCCTCGCGGATGGACGTGTCCCCGGAGGGGATGATGTAGTCGTTCTGCCGCACGATGACCGCAACGAGAAACGAGAACTGAAAGTGCTGATTGATCTCCTGGAGGGTCTTATCCTTGAAATAGGAGGTGCGGTCGACGTTTATGTGGCGCATCTGCACGCCCGCCCGCTCGAAAAGCATCACGTCGCTGGTAGCGCCTCGCTCGATGCTGCGGAGAATCGCCTCGGCCGCCTCGATTTCCGGATTGACGATCTGATCGATGCCGAGGAAGCTCCGACCCGCGGTGCCGGTGGCGGCATAGTCGATGTTTCGCACACGGGCAATCGTCTGAGGGAGGTCGAACTCCGTGGCCGCGAGGGCGCAGCAGATCATGTTGACCTCATCGGAGTCGGTGACGGCTACCAGAAAGTCCGCCTTATCGGTCCCCGCCTGCTTGAGCATCTCCACGTTGTTCCCGATGCCGGTCAGCACCATGCAATCGAGGCGCTGCGAGGCATAGTTCGCGTGCGCCGTATCCTTTTCGATGAGAACGACGTTTCGCTGCTCGGCGATGAGCTGGCGTGCAAGCTGGAAGCCGACCGCACCCGCACCGACAATGACGACCTTCATGGAGCTACCGTTATAGCAAGCCCCTACCGGGGTGTCAAACCGCAAACGACCGGCGTGTCGACCGCGGTGGCCGCGATCCCCGTCACCGTGTTACCTTCTGCAGCGTATGAGCAGCGCCGTGCAGTTCGGTACCTGCAGCTGGAAGTTCCCGAGCTGGGAAGGGCTTGTTTACTCGGCCGCGGAGGGCATCAATTACCTCGCCGAGTACGCGCGCGCCTTCGACACCGTCGAAGTCGATCAGTGGTTCTGGTCCCTCTTCGGCCTCGATACGGTGAGCCTGCCGAAGCCGGAGACCGTCGCAGAGTACCTCACCTCCGTCCCCGAAAGCTTCCGGTTCAGCATCAAGGCGCCGAACAGCATCACTCTGACCCACGTGTACAAGCGTTCCAGGAAGGACCCCAACGCGCCCAACCCCCACTTTCTCTCGCCGGAGCTCACGTCACGTTTTCTGTCTTTCATCGAGCCGATGCGCGAGCAGACGAGCGTGGTGATGTTTCAGTTCGAGTATCTCAATAAACAGAAGATGCGGGATCGCGCTTCGTTCCTGGCGTATCTCGACGGCTTCTTCGCGTCGCTGCCGGGCGGCTGGGCCTTCGGCCTCGAACCGCGAAACCCGCAGTACCTCGAGCGGGACTATTTCGAGCTGCTGCGCCGGCACGGGATGTCTCACGTCTTCTGCCAGGGCTACTACATGCCACCGGTGCAGAAGATCTACCCGCAGGTCGCCGATCTTCTCGTTTCCCCTGTTGTAATCCGCCTCATGGGCCCGGATCGTGCGGAAATCGAGCGGAAGACCGGCAAGCGCTGGGATGCCGCCGTCGATCCGAAGGACGAGGACCTCGCCGGCATCGCCGATGTCATCAACGACATGCTCACCCGGGGCCAACAGGTCATCGTCAACGTCAACAATCACTATGAGGGCTCGGCGCCGATAACGATTCGGAAGCTGCGGGAGATGCTCTGAGCCCGCCCGTCGGTTGCCGAGCGCGGTCGGTGCCGGTGCGGGTGCAAGTGGGTCGTTTGCAGAATTTTCAACTGGCAATTCCCTCCTTACCGCCCTACGCTTAACTGGGGGCACCGGTCATGTCCTACGTCGACCTTCACGACTGGGATCGTTGCACGAGGTGCGGAAGCTGCCTGGCGGGATGTCCGGTTATGCTCATGGACCGCACAGAAGCCCGGAAGGAGATTGCCGGGCTCATCGCCGGAGATCTATCGGGGCGAGCTATCGCCGAATGCACGCTGTGCTACAGCTGTAACCGCCTCTGCCCCGTTCCGGGGCTCGAGCCCTACGACCTGTTGCAGCAACGCGTCCTTGAGCGCCGCGGTGACATCCCCGCTCACATTCGGTACTTCCTCAATGACGGCGACGAAGGCACGGTCTGGGGCGACATTCACCGACGAATGAGTGACTCTCAGCGACGCATCCTCGACTCCTGGGCAGTGCCGCCGCCTCCGTCCCCGGAGGTCCTGTGGGTCGGCTGCCTCACCCGCAGCGCATCGCCCACCGACGTTGCGAACTCCCGGGTGCTGGCCGACCTCCCCAAGTTCGGGCCCTACGATCTGTGTTGCGGCGAGCCGCAGTACCGCCTCGGGAGCTGGGACGCGTTCATGACGGTGGCGCGCCGCACCTACGAGACGCTCTCTCGGCTTCGCACCGACCGGCTCGTCTGCTACTGCCACGCCTGCAGCTATTTCCTCGGAAACGTCTATCCCAAGGTGTTCGGAAAACCACTTCCATTCGAGATCATCAGCATGTACGAGTGGCTCTGGGACCGGCTGCAGGCCGGCGAGCTCGGGCTCGAGCATCCGCTGACCTACGGCGCCGCAGTCTGCGAGTCCTGCAACCTCACCGAGATGGACCCCGCGCTCGCGAGCAAGCTGCGCGACCTCTACACCGCCGCCGGGATGCAGCTTCGCGAAATCGAGCACCGTGGCATCGACAATGAAACCTGCGGTTTCGCGCTGATGGGCAAGGAACAGACGCTTCCGGCGAGTATGAAGATGGTCCTGAGCGAGCAGCGCAAGAAGTATCGCGATGTGAGGCGCAGCGGCACGCGAACCATGGCGCTAAACTGCGGCGGCTGCCGTATCACCTTCGGCTTCACCAGCCTCATCTTCGGGATGAGACTCCGCTATATGCCCGAGGAGCTGCTTCGCGCCTTCGGCGATCGGATTACCGAGCCCATGTCGGGCGCCTTCGCCCGGTTCATGCGTATTTTCGCACGTCGCGTGCCGGGATTTCTCCTCTCATCGCGGGAGGCGATTGGAGGGCCGCCAGGTGATGTCGATTCCGGCGTCAGGCCATAGGCCGAGCGGCAGGTTCGTCTCACGCACGACCGGGCGATCCCGCTCGAAGAAGAACGGAAAACCGGCACCGATTCGGATACCAAGGCGACAGCGCGTGCCCACCTCCACGCTCGGCCGTAGCGTACCCCCTACCGACGCCATTGCGCCGGCAAGTGTCATGGCAGCAGCGGCATTGGGCACTCCGATGAGTATCTGTACGTTCACGGGAGCTGAAGGGTCGAATAGCGACACTCCTACGAGCGCGTCGCCGAGGATGAGCCCAAGCATCGACAGGCCGAGGTCGCCTCGGGCGCTGAGCCGCGGGGAGAGCGGAGCCTCCACCCCGAAGCGGACCCCGAGCTGCCAGTCCGCGGTGACATGATACTGCATGTATCGCGAATCGGCGAGAACGCCTGATACGGAACCGAGGAAGAGCACGAGAACAGCGATGAAGCGTCGAGCACCCATGGTGACCTCTCCACAGCCGCCGTGCATGCGGGGCTACAGACTAAGTATAGTGCGCAGCCTGATCCCCCACCAGCTCCGACAGCCGAATCCAGTCACGATCCCGATAGCCGGCGCCGTCCGGCGATGCAAGGAAGCGCTGATTGAGCTCTTCGAGGGTCTCGTTGAGCCGCGCCTGATTGATCCGCCCGTGGCGGTCGAAGTACGCCGCGGCGGACTCGTCCGCGAGCTCCGTGAAGTTGAGATCGCACCAGGAGTCCATGTACGCAGTGCCGGGAACGGCCCGGCCGTGCTCGTCGTACTCGTAGAGGCGATAGGCCAGCGGTAATCCGTGCGTGCGGCAGATGACCGGGCGTGCGGCGTAGACCGTGCACTCGCCTTCGGGGCCGAGAAAGCCGCATCGGCGACGGTCGGTTTCCGGCGGTCCCCCGGATCCGGCGCCTGCCGGGATTCCGGTCTCGGAGACCGCGCGGCGAAGGGCCTCGAACTCGATCGGAAGCACTGCGATGTCATCGCAGCAGTAGTAACAGCCACGACGGCATTGGAGCTGCGCCGCGTAGCGCTCGAAGAGCTCTGCGGATTCACGGGTCACACGGGCGCGAAGGGCCTCGTAGGCGGCAAAGACCTCGGTGCTCACCAGCCCGGCTCCGATTGCTCCGCCCGTTTCGCGCGGAGGCTTCGCGAGAGGTTCTCACAGATCCGCTGATAGATTCGGTTGAATTTCTCGAGCTTTCGGAGCTTCGCCCGGGCATCGGCCACCCAGATGCTCTCGGGCGCCTGATCGAGCACGGCGGCAAAGTATCGATACGACTGCTCGAAATGCCTGAGCGCGGAAATCGTGAGCGTCAGCAGGTAGTAGTCGTAGGTCTTGAGCTCGGCGAGCTGTTTGCGGATGATGCGCGGATCCTTGCTGTAGAGCTCGTTATATCCTTTGCGGTAGAACTCAAAACCGAGCTTGTAATAGGTATAGCCGGGATCGCGCGGTCGGGCGACGGCGCGGGCCGACGCAACTGCGCGGGCGGCGCCCGGCTCGGACGCGGCGCCGGACTTCGAAGCGGCGCGGCCATTGCCGGCGCCCGGCGCCCCGGATGCCGCGGGCTCCGCCGCGTGCCGCGCGGCGTCGGTTCTGCGGACACCTGCGGCAGCGGCTCCGCCCTCACTCCCCGCCGCCGGCGCACCACGCATCCGCTCTGCAAGAATCGCCATGTAGGCCTCGTTGACCCTCATCATGCGCAGCTCGGCCCTGCGTTTGCCATCGGCCGGTGCGAGGTCGGGGTGTGTTTGTTTTGCCACGCGGTGGTAGGCGGCCTTCAGCTCTTCGAGAGTTGCGTTTTGCTCGGCGCCGAGGATGCGGTAGTTCTGCGTGTTCGGCTGGACCTGTGTCATGCGACGGGGGACATCACCGTCACTCGGGAGGGCTGTCCTCGAGAATCGTGGAAATTTTCTCCCAGGCGGCTTCGCGATACTGCTGAAAGATCTCGGAGTTTTCGGGATCGTCGATGTACGCCATCAGCCCCTCGGCCTGGCGAATGAGGAGCTCGTGTGCCTCGATCATGTCGGCGACAATGCTGCGGTCGCTCGCGGATACGACGTTCAAGTCGACGAGGCGGCGCAATGCGGCAACCGAGCTTTCGTGCAGGGCTATCGACTCCTCGGCGAGGTCGCGGGCGGTGTTCTCACTGTAGCTCGCGCTTGCGTATCCGTCGGCAACGGTGGCGAGGACCACGTAGGACGAGTAGAGGTTCGACGCGCCGAGCGCGCCGACCGCGTAGAGGGCGGGATCCTCGTCCTGTGCGAACCCGGACGGCGCCACCGCCGCGAGAACCAGGACCGCGGCAGCCCATATCAGTACTCGACGTATTCCCCGACCTTTCATCATCTCAGGGCGAACTCTATACCCGTTACAGATGAAGTTCAAGCGTATGATCGAGAATCCCCGGATACTCTGCCGCCGCTTCCTCCACGGCGGCGCGGGAGCCCATCACGCTCGCATGCACCTCCTCGAATCGATCGGCAAGCCGGCGTGCGGCATCCCGCACCGCACCCTCGGAGACCGCGAGAAGCTCGTCGCGCTTCCACTGCCGAAGCTCGTCGGATATGCCGTAGAGGGATCGCTTGAGGCTCACAATGGACTTCTGCCCCGGCGAAAGCGGCCTCGAGTCCCGCCCGACCCCCGAGATGATGGCAAGCTCGAGGCTCGCCCGGTCGATGCCCTGCTCCGCTGTCTCACGCAGGCCTCGGCCGAAACGCTCGAGGGTCTCGGCGATGTTCGGATCGCGATAGGAGGCGAAGCTGAACACCCGCTCGAGCGCGCGGGTGCCGGCCATCGCGCCGTAGGCGCCACCCTTCATGCGGATCTCCTCCCAGAGAAAACCGGTACGCAGCAGGTGGGCAAGCACCGCCTCGGGGACGTGCCCCGGCTCACTCAGATGGGCCGCCTCGATGCTCGCCCCGACGTAATTGACCCCCGCGCTGACGAGAATGGACTCCCACCGCGGCACCTCCTCGTCCTCTGTCGCGTCCCCGGTAGCTTCCGGGCCACCGCCAGCTGCGGTGTCCGCGGGGCCTGCGGCCGCCGTCGTTCCTGCATCGGTCCGGCGGATCCGGGAGACGAAGGCGCGCGTGTCTGCCGCGACCTGCGTGCTGTCATCCTCCTCGGCGGTAACCGACAACGAGAGGCCGGCATTTCCCACAAGGGCGGCACGCAACTCGTCGAGACGGGCGGCAACGGTGGCACTATCCTCCTCGGCGAGCCGCTCGAGAAAGAGGAGCTGACTCAGGCCCTTCCATCGTTCTTCGATGCGGGCCGTCTTCGAGAGAGCCCGGGCGCTCCGCAGGCCCACGTAGGAGTGTCCCGACGGCAGAACCGAGCTTCGGAAATCGTTTCTGAGCTCTCGAACGACCGTGCCGAGTCGCTCTCCGTCGGCAAAGTTCGGTCGCAGCAGGACGCCCTCGAGAAGCCTGAACGCCTCCGGAAGCGAACGGGGCAGCGCCTTCATTCGTACATAGAGATAGCGACGAAGCGCTGACTCCTCATCGGCGCGGGTGCCCACATCGAGCTGCAGCGTCAGGCCACCGGTGTGTGTGGCGAGCTCACGTGCCAGGTCCTCATAACTCATGTCGGTAAGCCCGCATTCGGTGGCCGCGGCGGTGTAGAGCATGAGGTAGTCATGCAGGTGATCAGGAACTGCATCGAGGTCGAATGCGAAATCCACGTAGGCGACGCCGTTGGTGAAGAGCCGATGCACGAGCATGGGCACGCCGTCGTCGGCCTCGGTGTGCTCGGAGGGAATGAGCTCGACCTCCCGCGGCAGGTCTGCGACGGTGAGGAAGGGAACCTTCGCAATGTCTTCCGGTGCGTCAGGCTCGCTCTGCAGGGCAAGCAGCCGCTCCTGCGCGTCCCGAACGGCCTGTCGCTCGGCCTCGTCCATGCGTTCGGCCTGCCGCGCAATCTCCGTCTCCTCCGCCTCGCGTCGGCGCCGCGATTCATCGGCGTCGGGTATGACGATGAGGGTACTGCGGTGCCGGTTCTCGAGGAGATGTTCCTCGATGAGCTTCTCGAAAAAGCGCGGCTGGGTATCGACCGCGAGCCGCAGGTCTTCGAACCAGCGCGTGAACTCGAGCGTCTGCTCCGGGATCTCGCCGTGGAGCCAGCCCCGAAGCGCCTTGCGCATCAGCCTGAGCCCGAAGGGGCCGCCCTTGATCTCGCGGTTTCGGAACTCCACCGCACGAAGGGCCGCTGTGACCAGGTCCGGGTCGATTCCCTCCCGCGTGAGACGCCGCAGCTCGCCGAGGATGAGCTCCTCGATCTCTTCGGCGCGGTCGGCCTCGGTCCCGCGCATGCCTACGGAGAATCCCATCTCGAGGAGCTCCGTCTCGATACCGGTCGGAGCGGAGAGGTCCTCCCCCAGTGGCGACTCCGAAATGACACGGTAGAGCGGCGAGCCCGAATGCCCGAGGAGGATCTCGGTGAGCACCTCGATGGCGAGGGTCTGAAAGGAATCGGTCACCGGCGGGAGCAGCCAGTTGAGGGTGACCGAGGAGCGTGATTCCTCGTCCTCGGCGTCGACGGGATAGGTGCGCGTGAGGCGCGCGGGCTCGCTCCAGCGGCGCTGGAAGGGGATGGTGACCGCGGGGGCCGGCGACGCGGCGGCGCCTGCGACCTCGCCGGGGTTCGCAGCG
>CAYOFA010000021.1:7607-9955 GCA_964402885.1 uncultured Spirochaetaceae bacterium | reverse complement strand
CGATGAACGAGAGGTAGTGCTCAGAGTCGATGTTTCCGTAGAGAAAGATGCGAGCGTTGCTCGGATGATAGTAGCGGCGGTGAAAATCGCGGAACTGCTCGTAGGTCAGGTTCGGAATCTCCGCGGGATCGCCCCCGGAGTCATAGCCGTAGGGCGTATCCGGCAGAAGCGAGCGCATCGACCATTCCCCGGCAATGGAGTCATGGGAGGAGTAGTTTCCCTTCATCTCGTTGTAGACGATGCCGGTGCGCTCGAGTGCGCCCTCCTCGTCGAATTGCAGCCGGTGGCCTTCCTGTGCGAACATCTCCGGCTTGAGAAGCGGGAAAAACACCGCATCGCCGTAGACTTTCATGATGTTGAAGAGGTCGGCCTCGACGGGGCTGCTCGCCGGGTAGACGGTCTTATCCGGGAAGGTCATCGCGTTGAGAAAGGTGTTCATGCTTCCGCGCATGAGCACGAGGAAGGGATCCTTCAGCGGGTAGCGCTGTGATCCGCAGAGCACCGTATGCTCGACGATATGAGCAACACCGGTTGAATCTGCCGGCGGCGTCTTGAATATGAAGGCGAAGAGGTTCTCCGGATCGTCGTTGTGTACGTGGTACACCTCGCAGCCGGTTGCCTCATGAAGAAACAGACGCCCCTCGGAGCGGTACTCCGGGAGCGCGGTTGTCGAGATCGGCCTGAAGCCGTCGGTTGTAGTGTTGCTCATAGATTACGTGTCTCAGTGATAAAGCGTCTCAGTCGCTGACTTGTGTAGTATAGGCGCGCTCAGTCGCGCACGAGTTCTTCGGGCCACTCGCCGACCCCGCCGAAGTTCGTCACGTCGCGATAGCCGAGAGAAAGCAGCACGTTGCGCGCAAACTCGGATCGGTTCCCGCTTCGGCAGTATAGAATGATACGGGCATCCTTGTCGTCGGTCGGCGGCTCGTCGAAGATGCGCTCGTGCGAGATGTTCCGCGCGGTCGGGATGTGGCCGAGCCGGTACTCGTCGGGGGTGCGCACGTCGACGAGGACGATATCCCCCGGCTCCTCCCGCACGAGACGTACGAGCTCGGCACCGCTGAGCGAGCTGCTGTTGGATGAATTTCTGAAAAAGCCCACGGGATCCTCCTGTGATGCGGTCCGGCGGCGCCGGTTACCGGGGACTGTCGCCGGTGACGAGCGCCTCGGGCCAGCTCGCCACGCCGCCGAAGTTCACGACATTCTCGAAACCCATGCGCTCGAGCGTCGCCTGCGCGCGTGATGCGCGGGCCCCACTGCGGCAGTAGGTGACGACCAGCGCGTCGCGGTCCACCTGCGGCGGTCGCTCGCCGATCTCCCGGTAGTCGATATTGACCGCGCCCGGGATGTGTCCGGCGCGATACTCAGCCGGCGTTCGCACGTCGACGATGATGAAATCACGCTCGCCGTCCTCCACGAGCTCCACCAGATTGGCGGGCACACGATAGCGGGAGATGTCCCCCTCCGCTCCGGAGCCCTCCGTACCGGAGCTCTGGGCCGCTGCAGACACCGCGATCAGCAGCACAAGGAGAATCGAAAGTATACCGACGCGTCTGGTCATGTTTTGCCTCCGTCACGGCTAAAGGTCGCCAAGACGGGCCCCTTGGTCAACAGGCGCATGGTCAACAGGCCGGGGTGCAACGGGCACGCGGTGCAACAGGCCCGGAACCGACAGCTCACGACAGCAGGTGGTCGACGAACTCCCAGGCGTTGCGGGAGGCCTTCTTCACGAACTTCGCGAAGTTGATCGATGCGGAGGTGTCCGCCTTGTCGGAGATGGTGCGAATGACGACGAAGGGGATATCGTTCACCGTCGCCACGAGCCCCACGCTCGCCCCTTCCATCTCCACCGCGTCGCCACCGAGGTCTTCGCGGAGATAGCGGTGCGAGTCGTCCTTTGAGGTGACGATGAAGCTGTCCCCGGTTAGCACGTGCCCGGCAATCACCGAGCCGTTGCTCGGTCTGCAGGTCAGCGCCCGCTCCACGAGTTCGCGATCGCCCTCGAGGATGCGGTAGGAGGTGTAGGGCACCTCGCCGAGCTCGAATCCGAGCGCCCGCGCGTCGAGATCGTGCTGCATGCAGGTTCTCGCCACGACCGTGTCGCCGATCTCGAGCTCAGGGTTCAACGCCCCGGCCACTCCGGTGAAGATGATGGCCGACGGCGTATAGCGGTCGATGAGATGCTGGGTGAGCATCGCCGAGAGGCTCTTGCCGACGCCGCAGCGGGATACGACCACCGCCTGCCCGCGAATGGTCCCCTCGAGAAACCGGTACTCGCGCCAGCCGGTCTCCCTCGCGCCGTCGATGTGCTCTTTGAATGCCTCGACCTCGGCATCGAGCGCGCCGAG
>CAYOFA010000021.1:0-7507 GCA_964402885.1 uncultured Spirochaetaceae bacterium | reverse complement strand
GCGCCGGAGCCTGCGCCGGAGCCACCCGTGGATTCGGAACTCATAGGACCCCCTTCATTCGGTCGAGCGCCTGAGAGAGCACCGCGCGCGGCGTCGCGATGTTCAGGCGCTGGAACCCCTCTCCGCCCGGACCAAAGCTCGGCCCGTCCGACAGCCACACACCCGCCCGCCGCTTGAGCCGGTCTTTGAGCGTGGCGTCGCTCATTCCGGAAGCTGCAAGATAGTCGCGGAAATCGAGCCATGCCACGAAGGTGCCCTCATGTCGCACCATACCTATGCCGGTGAAGTCAGCTTGCAGGCGCTCGTGCAGGTATCGGGCATTTGCCGCCAGGTAGGGGATGAGCTCATCGAGCCATTCGTCTCCCTCGCGATATGCGGCGGTGGCTGCGGCCGCACCGAGCGGGTTCGTCAGCGCGTGGCCGGCCGCCCCGAGCGCGGCTTTCAGCCGCTTTCGCGTCTCTCTGTCGCGGCAGATCGCCTGAGACTCGGCAATCCCCGGAATATTGAAGGTCTTGCTCGGTGAGCGGCTGACCACCGCGTTCTCCACCGCCGGGCCATCGAGGTGCAGAACCGAGGTGAACTCATAGCCGGGCATGATGATGTCGCAGTGGATCTCGTCGGAGACGATGCGTACGTCGTAGGCGGCGGCGAGATCTGCGAGCGCCTGCAATTCCTCTCGCCTCCACACCCGTGCCACCGGATTATGCGGCGAGCACAACAGCAGCAGGCGCGCGCCGTTTCGAAACTGCTGCTCGAGCTCGGCGAGATTCATGCGGTAGCGGCCGGCCTCGTCGCTGAGAAGCGGGTTGTAGATCAACCTCCGTCCCTTGTCGCGAACGGCCATGTAGAAGGGGAAATAGACCGGGGGCTGGACGACGACACCCTCTCCGGGCGCGGTGAAGGCGTCGACGGCCGCGCGTACGATGGGCATCACCCCTTCGGCACTTACGATATCGCCGGGCGAGACCCCGATGCCGTGTCGCCGCTGCATGAAAGACACCACCGCCTCGCGATACCCCTCAGGCTCGAGGCTGTACCCGAATATCCCGTGGTCGACGCGGGCTCGCAGCGCGGCGGGAATCTGCGAGGGACAGGTAAAGTCCATGTCGGCGACCCACAGCGGGATCTGCTCGTCTGCGGGAATCGGTCCGGCCGCGGTCGGGTATGATGCCGTGGCATCGCCGGCGCCGGAGTCGTCGCCGCCGCCCTCGGGCGGGTGCCAGTCCCATTTGATGCTCGCCGTACCGCGACGATCGGTGAAGGTGTCGAAGTCGTAGGACATATGATCAGTATAGCTGCCGGCGCCCCGGGACGTCGACTGACCGCGTGCCGCGAAACGGCCGCTTCGCGACGCGGCGCGGTTGATCAAGTTCAAACAAATCGATATTTTTCTATTGTGAACCCCGACATGCTGAAGATCCGCGCCCGGGTGCTGCAGACCATCCGCAGCTTCTTCGCGGACCGAGCCTATCTCGAAGTCGACACGCCGATGCTCGCCCCCAGTCTGATTCCGGAGTCTCATCTCGAGGTCTTTCGCACGCGCTTCGAGCACCCCGACCACGAGTCGCGCGAGCTCTACCTCACCCCCTCCCCGGAGGTGTGGATCAAGCGGTTGCTCGCCGAGGGCTCCGGCAGCGTCTTCCAGCTCGGAAAGTCGTTCAGGAACGGTGAGGCGGTCGGCCGGCTCCACCAGCCGGAGTTCACCATGCTCGAGTACTACACGGTCGAGGCCGATTACCTCGACTCCATCGCGATTACCGAGGCGCTCATGGACGCCATCCTCGCGGCCGCCGGTGACGAAATCGCCGCCTACCGCCGCAACGCGGGGACGGAGGCAGAGTCCGCACCGGGAGCGTCGGCACGGACGGTGATGCCGCCGCCTCTCAGCGCGCTCACCGGGCCCTTCGAGCGCATATCGATCAGTGACGCCTTCGAGCGTTTCGCCGGAGCGCCGTCGCAGCACCTCGACGACATGGATGCGCTGCACCGCATCGCGCGTCGGCAGGGCATGCGGTCACGAAGCGACGTGACCTACGAGGAGCTCTTCAACCGGCTCTTCGTCCACCTCGTCGAGCCGGAGCTCCCCCGTGATCGCGCGGTAGTGCTCTTCGACTACCCCGCCGCCATTCCCACACTCGCCGCCGAGAAAGCCGGCACGCCGTGGGCGCAGCGCTGGGAGCTCTACCTCGGCGGGATCGAGACCGCCAACTGCTACACCGAGGAGCGGGACTCCCGGAAAGTGCGAAGCTTCTTCGCGTCCGAACAGGCGCGCAAGACGCGCTCGGTGGTGCCTCATCGGATCGATGAGCAGTACTATCGGGTTTTTGGAGAGAATTTTCCTGATTGTTCCGGTGTTGCTATGGGCGTCGACCGACTTCTCATGGTATTATTAGGGGAACAATCAATAAATAGAGTGATACCGTTCACTGTGCTTGACTGAGCGAGAAGGAGCGTATGGTTCGAGCTGGAGCGATCGATAAAGGCATGTTTCTGTTGGTGAAGGATCAACCGCACCTCGTAGCGGAACGCGAGTTCGTGAACCCGGGCAAGGGTTCCGCTTTCGTGCGGGTGAAGCTGAAGAACCTCAAGACCGGCCAGGTGCTTCGTGAGACCTACAAGTCGAATGAGAGCCTTGCCGAAGCCGAGGTGTACGAGAAGTCCGGACAGTATCTCTACGCGGACGACAGCGGCTATCACTTTATGGATACCGAATCATACGAGCAGTTCACCATCAGCAATGACGCCGTCGGCGCCAAAGGAAAGCTGATAAAAGAGGGCGATACCTACCGCATCATCATGTGGGAGACCGACCCGATCGACATTCAACTACCCTACAAGCTCGTCTACGAGGTCACGGAGGCTCAGGATGCCGTCAAGGGCGACACCGTAACCGGCGGCACCAAGTCCGTGACCGTAGAGACGGGACTCGACGTGAAGGTTCCTCTGTTCATCAAGCAGGGCGATAAGATACTCGTCAACACCGAGACGGGGGAATACGTCGAGCGAGTAAACGACTAAACCCCGGTGTTGGGCACCGGGGAAAACGAGGTGAGTATATGAGAGTAACAACGAAGGGACGCTACGCGCTGCGCGCACTGGTAAAGCTTGCGCTCGAAGGCGGCGAGAAGCCGATCCCCATCAAGAGGCTGGCTGAAGCCGAGGCGATCTCTCCCGAGTTTCTCGAGCAGATTTTCTTCCGGCTGAAGAAGTCCGGTATCATCAATTCGGTAAGAGGTCCCGGCGGCGGGTTCGTCCTTCGAATGGACCCCGAGGATATAAGCGTACGCGCCATTTTCGACGCAGTCGGAGAGGGCATCGAGCTGACCCCCTGCACCACACCGCCGCGCAACGGCGAGTCGGTGGAATGCAGCCGTGCCGAGGAATGCCTCATGCAGGACGTGTGGCACGAGGTATCCGAGCACATTACCGGCTACTTCGAAAGCCTCACGCTGCAGAAGATCCTCGACCGCAGCCGCGAGGAAACCGCCCAGCTTCTCGTCTGATACCGACACGTCGAGTCACGACGATACTCCGTCGCCGTCCCCGGACTCCGGTTCCGGGGCGGGCGTCGGTTCCGGGGTGCCCGGAACGTCCGGTGCCTCCGTCGGCGGCATCGACTTGATGTGCACGTCCCGTTGCGGGAAGGGAATCTCTATCCCTGCGTCCCGGAATGCCCGCCAGATTTCGAGCACGAGCCATGAGCTCGCGCGATTCTTTTCGCGCCCGTCGCGAATCGCACTGCAGAGCCTGACCGTAATACCCGAATCATCGAAGGAACGAAAGAGCACCAGCCCCTCGTCTCCCTCCTCTCTGGCGTAGGGGTTGCGCATGGCGACGCCGGAGAGCACATCCTTGACCCGGTCGAGGTCCGAAGAATACGAGACCTGCACCCCCACGCACACCACGATACTTATGTCGTCGAATGAATAGTTGTGGACGTAGTTGTCTACGATCTGGGAGTTCGGCATGATGATGGTCTCGTTGGTGACGGTATTGATCACCGTGGAAACGAGCCGAATATGCTCGACCGTGCCCTCGTATTCGTTGACGAGGATGAAATCGCCCTCCTTGATCGGTCGGGAGAAGATGATGACGATGCCTGCGAAGAAGTTCGCAACCGTCGATTGGAGACCGAAACCGAGGCCGATACCAAGCACACCGAATATCACGGCCAGCGCCGAGAGATCGATCCCTACGACCGAAAGCCCCACCAGCACGACCAGTCCCATCACGCCGTAGGAGAGCAGGCTGGAAATCGAGAAGCGGCGGGCGGGGTCGAGGGCGATACGCTCACTGAGCGCCCGGTTCGTCACCCGGCGCGAGAGGCGCGAGAGCCAGGTGGCGGCGTAGAACACCGGGATGAGGAGCAGAATCGTCACCACCGAGATCTCGGTGTTCCCCGAGGAGTAGAGCGGTTCGCGCAGAACCGAAAGCGCGGCGCCGAGGTAGGAGAACATCTGCGCGCCGAACAGGCGCCCCACGAGGGAGACGATGAGCACCACGGCAACGCCCCGGTACGCCCGGCGCGTCCACAGCAGGACCCGGCGCCGTGCGTCCTCGCTCCAGGAGGTGCGCGAGAGCCACCGCCGGAGCAGCGCCTTTGCCACACGCCCACCGAAGAGAAGCAGAAGAAGCGGGAGTACGAGCTCCAGCAATCCCGATAGCGGCGTAAACGGCAGGTTCGTGTCGCCGAGCGCAAGCCGGGAGGTCATGAAGTCGATGGCGGGCTGAATCCATTCCATGGTCGGTTGCCGCCGCAGCCTACACCGGCGGGAATTCGCTGTCAATCACAGCTCGACGACGCCGGTCGACGACGCCGGCCGGTTTGTGATAGAGATGACGTATGCGAATACCACAGGATGACACTGTCGGGGTGATCGTCGATGTGCAGACCCGCCTGTTTCCCTACATGTACGACTCGTACACGACTCAGCAGAACCTGCGCACCCTCATCTCCGGACTGCAGTTGCTCGAGGTGCCGACGCTCGTGACCCAGCAATACACGAAGGGCCTCGGTGAGACCATCGATCCGATCAGTACGGCCTTTGATCAGTTCGAGCCAATCGAGAAAACCGCCTTCAGTTGCCTGGATGAGCCGGCGTTCGCCGCGACGCTCGAGAAGACGGGACGTCACCACCTGGTGATCGCCGGAATCGAGGCGCATGTGTGCCTGCTTCAGACCTCCATGGACCTGCTCGAGGCGGGCTACACGCCGGTCGTCGTGGAAGACGCCACCTCCTCGCGAAAGCGGAACGACAAGCAGGTCGCGATCGAGCGCATGCGCCACGCCGGTGTGGTCGTAACGACCACCGAATCCATCCTCTTCGAGCTCTGCCGCTACAGCGGCACCGACACCTTCAAGGCACTCTCGAAGCTCGTGAAGTAGCGTGCTCTGAGGGACATGAGATCTAAGAGGACCGGCACCGATGAGCTATGAGGAAGCACTCGAGGCGGCCGCCCGCGAGCTCGCGCGGGCAACACATGCGGTGGCCTTCACCGGCGCCGGTATATCGGTGGAAAGCGGCGTGCCGCAGTTTCGCGGGAGCGGCGGGATCTGGTCGCGGTGGGACCCGCAGGTCTTCGACCTCGACTATTTTCGCACCCACCCCACCGAATCCTGGCGCGCCATTCTCGACATCTTCTTCGAGACATTTCCCGACGTCGCTCCCAACGCGGGACACCACGCCCTTGCCGACCTCGAACAGCGCGGGTTCGTCAAAGAGATCATCACCCAGAACATCGATAATCTGCATCACCGCGCCGGAAGCTCCAGGGTCTGGGAATACCACGGGAACTCCCGCGACCTCACCTGCCTCTCCTGCGGCACGAAATATCCCTCCGAGCGGGCGCTCGAATCCGAGATCCCGCCACGCTGCGACTGCGGCGGACTGCTGAAACCCGACTTCATCTTTTTTGGTGAGCAGATACCCTCCGCCGCCGCGGAGGGAGCCGACCGGGCGGCGCGTACGTGCGATCTCATGCTGGTCGTCGGCACAACCGGTGAAGTCTACCCCGCCGGCCTTCTGCCTCACACGGCCGCGGAGACCGGCGCGCGAATCGTGGAGATCAACCCCGAGCCTTCCGCCTACACGGGAGAGATCACCGACATCATGATCCGCGAGAAATCGGCGGCCGCCCTCCCCGACCTGCTCGCCCGGGTTCTCGATATCGCTTGACCCGGTACACGGGCGAGCCTACAATTCGAAAATCATGCGCAAAAACATCGGTTTCGTGTCGTTCCGCTTTGCCGGAACCGACGGAGTTTCCCTCGAGACGGCAAAGTGGGCCGAGGTGTTCGAGGATCTCGGCTGCACCAGCTACTTTCTCGGCGGCGAGCTCGAGACCCCGAGCGAGCGCTCCATGCTCGTGGAGGAGCTCCACTTCAAGCACCCCGACATCCGACGCCTGTACGAGGAGGCGTTTGCGGGCGGCAGCCGCCCGGAGCGACTGACCGACGAGCTCCACGAGTACCGGCGGCGCATCAAGGCACAGGTCTACGCGTTCATTCGCCGCTTCGACATCGATGTCCTCGTTCCTCAGAATGCGATCACCATCCCGCTGAACCTGCCTCTCGGTATGGCGCTCACCGAAATAATTGCAGAGACCCAGATACCCACCATCGCACATCACCATGATTTCTTCTGGGAGCGAAAGCGCTTTCTCACCAACTCCATCTGGGACATCCTCAACGCCAGCTTCCCGCCTCACCTGAAGAACATGCAGCACGTGGTCATAAACACCTCCGCGCAGAACCAGCTTGCGCTGCGCACCGGCATCGCATCGACCCTGATCCCGAACGTGATGGAGTTCGAGAGCCCGCCCGCGGGCATCGACGAGTACAACGCCGACGTGCGGGAGGCGCTGGGCCTCGACCCCGACGAGCTCCTGGTGCTGCAGCCGACGCGCGTTGTGCAACGAAAGGGCATCGAGCACGCAATCGAGCTCGTGGCCCGTCTGGATCGAAAGGCGGCCCTGGTGATATCCCACGCCTCGGGGGACGAAGGCTATGAGTATCAACAGCGGGTTCACGAGTTCGCCGACCTCCTCGGCGTTCGCGCGCTCTTCGACGAGCACGTCATAGACGACACCCGCGGGACGACGCCGGACGGCGCGAAGGTTTACAGCCTGCAGGATGTGTATCCCCACGCCGACCTCGTCACCTATCCCTCCCTGATAGAGGGATTCGGAAACGCGTTCCTCGAGGCCGTGTACTTCAGAAAACCGGTGCTCGTGAACAATTACTCGATCTACTCCCACGACATAAAGCCGTTGGGCTTCGACGTGATCGAGATGGACAACTTCATCTCCGCCGAAACCGTCGAGCACACCAAACGGGTCCTCGATGATGCCGATCTACGCGAACGCATGGCCGAGAAGAACTACCGGCTTGCCTGCAAGTACTTCTCCTATCATATTCTTCGCACCAAACTGTACTATCTGCTGACGGCGATGTTCGGGGAGGAGGGCTCGGCCGACGAGTGCCGGTAACGCGGCGGCGGTACCGGGG
>CAYOFA010000020.1:20455-30786 GCA_964402885.1 uncultured Spirochaetaceae bacterium | reverse complement strand
CGTGTTGCCAAGACGCCGGTACTTCACGCAAATTAGTATAGCGCAGGACGCGCCGAATTGACATAGCGCGCACGCCGGATCTCGTGTAAGGCCATTTACACCAATCTCTTGTTTCCCGGAATGCGATTGGCACATGAGGCCGCCGTTGTGTTACATTTTAAGTAAGACAACTTTCACGTGTGGAGAGGCAAATGAAACGAATCCTTCTGATACTTGGAGTACTGGCACTCAGCGTATTCCTCTTCTCCTGTCAGACGGCGCCGGAGGCGGCACCACCTGAGGAGGAACCTGAGGCAGAGCCAATCGAAGAGGCCACGCCGGCTCCGGACGAGCTTCAGACCGAAGCCACGGAGCTTCGTGATCTCATCATGCAATACGACCTCGGCCAGTATGCCGAAGATGCCTTCGATACCGGCGAGAACTCCTACCTGACGGCCGAGGAGGCCTACGGCGAGGACAACGAGCTTGCGACCGAAATGTATACCGAGGCGGTCGTCAACTACGAGCAGGTCGTCGAGGTCGGTGCAGGCGAGTTGCGATCGGAATGGGAAAGCGAGATCGAGGAGGCCAACGCACAGGCCGAGGAGCTCAAAGCCCCGCGAGCCATGCCGGACGCCTATCAGGATGCCCGCGACACGCTCGAGGACGCGCAGTCCGCTTTCGAGGAGAGCGAGTACGCCACTGCCGCGTCGCTCTACGGTGAATCACTCGAGAAGCATCGCAGCGTCGTCAATCAGACGCGCGAAAAGCGAGAGCGCGCCCTCGGTGCACTCGATGAGATCGACTCCAGCATTCAGTCCACGGAAGGTGACATAGAAGAGCTGGAGCAGGAACGGCGGACGTTCGAGCCCGCGGCCGAGGATCTCATCGAGGAGATCGAGGAAGAGGAATCCTGATGGGGGGTGGACATATGAGATATACACGAACCATAACTATCGCCGTGGTGCTGTTGGTCGCCGTCACCGGCCTCGCGGTGGGGCAGAACTTCCTGACGGATAATCCCTACTATCAAGAGGCTCAGGAGCTCCGCCGTCAGGCCGAGCAGGCCATCGACGACGGCGAGTACGATCGAGCCGTCGAGCTCTCCCGGGACGCACAGGAGCTTACCCAGCAGGCTCGCGAGTGGGCCGAGGAGCAGCTGTTGCGGTATCAGGCCAACGCCTGGACGAATCGCGCAGAGGAACGCCTGGAGTTCGCCGAGCGCGTAGACGCCGAAGACAGATACCCCGACGAGTACGAGAACGCGACCGAGTTCTACGAGGAGGCTGAGACTCTCTTCGAGGAAGAGGAGTACGAGGACAGCATCCAGGCCTCGCGGAACGTCATCTCGGCGCTGCAGGCCGTACGCGCGGTGAGCCCGTCGGACGAGGTAAAGCCTCGCTACTACATCGTGCGCCTCATTCCGGAGAAACGGGACTGTTTCTGGCGAATCGCCGAATACGAGTTCATCTACGACAACCCGTGGGAGTGGCGACGCATTTACGAGGCGAACCGGGACAAGATCCCGAATCCGGAGAATCCGGACCTGATCCTCCCCGGCACGGTGCTCTACATTCCGAGCCTCGACGGCGAGACACGACAGGGCACGTGGCAGCCGCCGGAGGACTGATTCTCGGTGATCCGACACGCCTGCGGGGCGCCCGGCGCCTGACGCGCCCGCGACACCGCGCAGCGGATAATCGACGTAAATGCCTGAAACGAGGAGCGGGGCCAGCGCGGCTCCGCTCCTTTTTTGTCACTGCGACACTTGTGTGCCGCGTGCCGGCGCGATTGCAGCAGTCGTGTTGAATGGCGCGCCCGCCGCCCGCTATACTTTCGGGTGAGAAGGAGTGATGTATGTCTACTATTGATGCCGCAACAATCGATAAGATCAAAGACCTCGTCCGGAAGGAGATCGAGCCGGGCACCGCGCAGACCACCGGCGCCCCCGATGAGTTCTGGCAGCAGTTACGTGCGACCGGCACCGAGCTGTGGCTCGACACCGGGGACATCGATGCAGCTTCCGAGTTGTGGACAGCCGAAATGACCGCCCTCACTACCAACAACACGCTCCTCAACAAGGAGATCCAGAAGGGCATCTATGACGACTTCGTGCGCGAGGCTGCTTCGATCCTCGGCGGGCTCGATCGTCAGCAGAAGATCTCGGAAATCGCCTTCATTCTCAACGCCCACCACGGCCTCCGTCTCGTTCAGACCTTCGGCGGTGACGTGAGCGTTGAGTTGCACACGGACCTCGCCGACGACCTCGACGGTATCGTACACTACGGCAGGCGCTTCCACGAAATCGAGCCCCAGCATTTCATCGTGAAAGTACCCCTTACCGCTACCGGCCTGCTCGGCGCGCGAAAGTTGCGCGAGGAAGGTGTCCGCATCAACTTCACCCTCGAGTTCTCCGCGCGGCAGAACGCGGTGGTCGCCGCCGCGGCCATGCCCGACTACTGCAACGTGTTCCTGGGTCGACTCAATGCCTATGTGAAGGACAACGGACTCGGCACGGGGGTGAATGTCGGGGAGAAAGCCACCATTGCCTCCCAGAACGTCGTACGGGAGCTCACCGCCGGTCGCTCGGTCCCCACGAAACAGATTGCAGCAAGCCTCAGAAGCGGCGATCAGGTGGAGAAGCTCGCCGGAGTCGATGTCTTCACCATGCCGACCAAAGTCGCACAGGAGGCGCGCGAAACGCTTCAGCCGGACTTCGCATCTCAGGTCGCCACGAATTACGAGGTGGAGTTGAATCCCGACGTCACCGAGTCGGAGGTTCACATCGAGAAGCTATGGGATGTGGATGAGACGGTTCGTGCATTCGCGAAGAGCCTCGACGAGGACACGCCCAAGAGCGGTGAAGAGCTTGCCGAACGCGCCCGGGGAATGGGGCTCGGTGATATGTTTCCGCGGTTGAGCAGCGCCGACCTCGATCAGATCGCGGCGGACGGAAAGATACCGAAGCACGAGCGCTGGAAGGACAGGATCGAGGCGGGCGAGCTGGCCGTCGACACCCTGCTGAACCTGGCAGGCCTCGCGTCGTTCACGCAGGATCAGAAAGCGCTCGACGACCGGATCGCGGGATTGATCTAGGGTATCGAGAAGCGTGTTGGTGGATTTCGGGTAAGTCGCGGCGTTTCCGGGAATTGCGATCGAATATCGTGCAATACCGAGGTTGACACACCGAAACGGCACCTACAGAACCGTCGCACAGGTAGTTATGCCGGTGGGCACCAACACGGTTCTATATACCTCATACGCTACTCGGTTTTGAAGCGCTCGACCTCGTCGTAGATCCGCTTGATATTGCGCGTATTGGTCTGACCGCTCTCGGAGATGGTGCGCATCGCGGTGTTCACCTGGGAGATATCGGTTCCGATACCGTTCATCGACTCTTTGACGTCCCTGGAAACCTCGGAAACCGTCTCGATATTCCCGCTGACACTCTGCGCGCTGGTGTCGATCTCCTGAGAGGCCGACTTCACCTCGTTGGAGAGCTCGTCGATGCTCTGCAGAGAGCGCAGCACCTCTGAGCTCGCCACCGCCTGCTCGTTCATCGAGGCGACGATCTCGCTCATTGAATCGACCACCTGTTGAATGTCATCCACGATGCGCTCGAAGGACTCGCCGGCGGCGCGGTTGCTGTCACCGGCAAAGCTGACTTTCTCCACCTCGGACTTCAACGTCGAGCTGATGCTCTTGGCATTCTCGGCCGTCTGCTCGGCGAGGTTTCGTATCTCCTCGGCGACAACGGCAAATCCCTTCCCGGCTTCGCCGGCGTGCGCCGCCTCGATGGCGGCGTTCATCGACAGGAGGTTGGTCTGGCCGGCAATCGTGTTTATGACGTCGATCGCGGAGAGGATCTCGTTGGTGGAGGACTCGATGCTGCCGATGGCCTCCACCGACTCGTGCATCTTCTCGTAGCCCGACCGGCCCATATCGAGAAGCGCCGTGGCGAGCTCCTTGCGGTGATTGGCGATGCTCACGAGGTTGTTGATGGATGAGTTCATCTCCTCGACCGCAGCCACCGCGTCGGAGACCGAGGAGGCCTGATTGGAGACCGAGCCGGCGAGCGAGGTAATGGAGGCCGATATCTGATTCACGGCGGAGGCCGACTGCTGAATCTCCTCGTCGAGGGTCTCGATGCGCGTCTTCACGCTGAGCACGGAGGCGGAAATCCGCTCGAGGTGCCCGGCCGACTCCTGGGCGCTCGCGTTGAGCCGCTCGCCGCTCTCCATCGTCTCTCGCGTCGCCTGCTTGGTGGCGTCGACCACGACCCGGATACGCTCCACGAAGCCGTTGAACGCATCCGCGATCCGCCCGATCTCGTCGTTCGAGCGCGAATCGAGGCGCGTGGTGAGATCACCCTCGCTTCCGGAGATGGCCTGCAGGTTTGACAGCAGCGCTCTGAGGGGCCGCACCAGGCTGAACGCCAGAAAGGCGTAGGTCACCACGACCATGGCCGCGACGATTATCACCAGGAGACCGATGATCCGAAGCACATAGGCCTGGACACCGGCGGAAATACCCGAGACATCGAGCTGCACCTGTACGCCCCGCTCGGTGTAGGTCATCACGTCGTCCGCAATCTCCTGCTGCACGCCGTCGGTCCGGGGCACCGCCTCGATGTCGAGGAGCTGGAGCTCCGAGAGGCGCGAGCGCAATGCCTCCACATACTCCGGGTCGTCGAGGCGGTCACGGTCCACCGCCCGCACGAGGACCTGCCCCTCGAAGCGGTAGTGATCCACCAGGCGGTCACGCTCGCCGAAAGCGGAAAACAGCAGTATGACAGCCTCGACGAACAGAAGGGATGCGACGAGAATTGCGATGATCTTCACACTGATCCGTTTGTGCGCCCTACCCGTCGACTGCGTTGCGCCCATGATTACCCCTTATTCTTTATCTCATATGTCGGTTGACGTGCGTCACTGCTGAAGCTCACTGAGATAGAGGTCGAGCTTCTCGACCTGTCGGGCGAGCTCCTGCTCCTTCTCGCGCTCCTTCTCGACGACGGCCTCGCCGGCGTTCTGCAGGAAACCGGGATTCTCGAGCTTGCGCCGCGTGGAATCCAGCTGCTTCGCAGCCTTCTGGCGGTTTTTCTCGAGGCGCGCCATCTGAGCGGACACGTCTATGACGTCGCGCACATACACGTATACCTCGAAGCCCACGCCCACGAGCGCGATGCTTCCCTCACGGCTCGGTCCCCCGGAGGTGAATCCGATATCCTCGGCGCCGGTCAGCATCGTAACGAGGTCCACGTTATCCTCGAGGAACTGCCCGCCCTCGAAATCATCCTCGAACTTTACCTCGAAGGAGATCCGCTTTGCCGGCGGGATGGTGAACTCGCTTCTGAGCGTGCGCACGAGCCGCACGAGCTCCTGCAGGGAGCCGAACCGGGCGGCGACCTCCGGCGCGTGCCGCCCCTCCACCGCCTCGGGATAGGGCGCGACGATGATGGCCTCCGCCTTGCCGGGAAAATCCGGCAGGCGGCCGAAGATCTCCTCGGTGATGAAGGACATGAACGGATGGAGGAGTCTCAGACTCTCCTCGAGCACGTAGATCAGCAGAGACACCCCGCGGTCTTTCTCCGCCTCGTCGTCGGAGTACAGCGAGAGCTTGGTCGCCTCGATGTACCAGTCGCAGAAGTCGCTCCAGAAGAATTCGTAGACCGCCTGTGTGGCGTTGGAGAAGCGGTAGGCCTCCATGCTTCGCCGCACCTCGACGGCCGCCTCGTTCAGTCGGTGGTAGATCCACCGGTCCACGTCGCCGAGGGCGATATCCTCCCGCGGCACGAGGGTGCGCCCCTCGAGGTTCATCAGGATATAGCGCGATGCGTTCCAGATCTTGTTGGCAAACTTCGAGCCGAAGTGGAAATCGTCCTTCTCGAGGAGGATGTCCTGACCCGAGGTCGCAAGGAAGGCCAGGGTGAACTTGTGCGCGTCGGCACCGAACTGGTCCACCACCTCCAGCGGGTCGATGCCGTTGCCCAGAGATTTGGACATCTTGCGGCCCTGCTTGTCGCGGATGAGCCCGGTGATGTAGATGTCGCGGAAGGGCGCCTTTCCCATGAACTCCATGCTGGCCATGATCATCCGCGCAACCCAGAAAAAGATGATGTCGTAGGCGGTGACCAGGGCACTCGTGGGGAAGAAGGTCCGCAGGTCCTCGGTATCCTCGGGCCACCCGAGGGTCGAGAAGGGCCACAACCAGGAGGAGAACCAGGTGTCGAGCACGTCCTCGTCCTGAACCAGGTTTCGCCCCGCGTTTTCGGGCTTCTCCGTGGGATCCTCGCGGGAGACGATCATGTCTCCGGTGTCCTGGTCGTACCACACCGGAATGCGGTGTCCCCACCACAGCTGCCGTGAGATGCACCAGTCGCGGATGTTTTCGAGCCATCCGGTGTAGGTGTTCTCCCAGCGCTTGGGATAGAAGCGCACCTCGTCGCGGCGCCAGGCCCCCAGTGCCTTATCCGCGAGCGGGCGCATGCGAACGAACCACTGTTCCGACAGGTAGGGCTCGATGACCGTATCGCAGCGGTAGCAGTGGCCGATCTGATGGGGGTTATCCTCGTCTCCGAGGTAGTAGCCCTGCTCCTTCAGATCCTCCACCACCTTCGCCCGGGCGTCCTTCACGCTGAGGCCGCGGTAGGGCTCGGGCACGCTGTCGTTGAGGGTGCCGTCGGGGTTGAGAATGTTCAGCAGCTCGAGATCATGGCGCATGGCGATCTCGTAGTCGTTGGGGTCGTGTCCCGGAGTGATCTTGACCGCCCCCGACCCGAACTCCATGTCGACGTAATCGTCGGCGATGATGGGGAGGCTGCGGCCCACCAGCGGGAGGGTCACGTGCTTGCCGACCAGATGCGTGTAGCGCTCGTCTGTGGGGTTCACCGCCACCGCCATATCACCAAGCATGGATTCGGGCCGCGTGGTGGCGATCTCGATGCTGCCCGAGCCTTCCTCCAGGGGGTAGGTGTAGCGGTAGAGCTTGCCGCCCTCCTCCCAGTGGACGACCTCGTCATCGGAGAGAGCCGTGCCGCAGGAGGGACACCAGTTCACCAGATAGTACCCGCGGTAGACGAGATCCCGCTCGTAGAGGGTGACGAAGACCTCCTTGACCGCCTGCGAGAGGCCCTCATCGAGGGTGAAGCGCTCGCGCGACCAGTCGCAGGAGGCGCCGATTTTCTCGAGCTGCCGGGTGATGGTTCCGTGGTGCTCTTCCTTGACCTTCCAGGTCTCCTCCACGAACTTCTCGCGGCCCAGGTCGTACTTATCGATGCCCTGCGCGCGCAGCTTTCGGTCAACGACGTTCTGCGTGGCGATGCCCGCATGGTCGGTGCCCGGCACCCACAGCGTCGGCTCGCCGAGCATGCGATGGTAGCGCACCAGCACGTCCTGCAGGCTGTTGTTGAGGCCGTGCCCCATGTGGAGCACACCGGTAACATTGGGCGGCGGAATGACGATGACGAAGGGAGAACCCTTCTCGGATACGTCCCGGGGGTCACCGGGGGAGAAATATCCCTGCTCCTTCCACATCGCATAGATGCGATCCTCGAATTCCTTGTGGTTGAAGCTCTTTGCAAGCTCGACCGCCTTCATGAACGCTCCTTCTGCCTCGCTGTAGCCGTCGTGATAGTGGCGGACATGATACCCATTTTGCGATGAGTCATCAATGTTGCCACGACCGTGCCGATTTGATCTATTGACCAATTGCCGATATTTTGCAGTATATCGGCCCATATGTCGGAACGCGTACTCGTTATCGTTGAATCACCGACCAAAGCGCGGACCATTAAGCGCTTCCTCCCCACCAACTATCACGTCGAGGCCAGTATCGGCCACATACGGGACCTCCCGCAGAGCGCCTCCGACGTGCCGAAGAATCTGAAGCAGGAGGACTGGGCCCGCCTCGGCATCAACGTCGAGAACGACTTTGCGCCCCTCTACATCCTGCCCAAGGGCAAGACCAAGATCATTCGCGAGCTCAAATCGAAGCTCAAGAACTCGGATGCCCTGGTGCTCGCCACTGACGAAGACCGCGAAGGAGAGAGCATCTCCTGGCATCTCGTCGAGGTTCTCAAGCCCAAGGTGCCCGTGCGGCGGATGGTGTTTCATGAGATCACGAAGAATGCGATCCATGAGGCCCTGGAGAACTACCGGGACATCGACATGAGCCTGGTGAAGGCGCAGGAGACGCGCCGCATCCTCGACCGTCTCTACGGATTCACGCTTTCGCCGCTCATCTGGAAGAAGATCGCCTACGGGCTTTCAGCGGGGCGTGTGCAGTCGCCCGGCCTGAGGCTCATCGTCGAGCGCGAGCGCGAGCGCATCCGCTTTCGAAAGTCCGTATACTGGGATCTCAAGGCCGGCCTGAGCTCTCCGGCGGATTCGACCGGGGCCGTCTTCGAGGCGAAGCTGCAGAGCGTCGAGGGCCAACGGATTGCCGGCAGCAAGGACTTCGATGCCACCACCGGCGAGCTCGCAAAGAAGAACGTGCGGGTACTCAGCAGGGAAGAGGCGGAGGAGCTCAGCGAGCGCCTCGGGAAGGCCACGTGGACCGTTCGCGAGGTTGCCGAGAAGGAGACCACATCCCGCCCGGCGCCACCCTTCATCACGTCCTCCCTCCAGCAGGAGGCAAACCGCAAGCTCGGTCTCTCCGCCCGCGACACCATGCGCATCGCCCAGCGCCTCTACGAAGAGGGGCTCATCACCTACATGCGGACCGACTCGCCCCATCTCTCCGGCGAAGCGATCGGCGGCGCCCGGCGCACCGTGGAGGAGCGCTACGGCGCGGACTATCTCTTCGAGAAGCCGCGACAGTTCTCCTCGAAGGCGCGCGCACAGGAGGCCCACGAGGCGATCCGGCCGGCCGGGGCCGCCTTCCGGGCACCCGAACAGACGACCCTTACCGGCAAGGACCGCGCCCTCTATGACATGATCTGGAAGCGCACCCTCGCAACGCAGATGGCCGACGCGAAGAAGCTGCAGGTGTCCGCCCGGATAGAGGCGGGAGAGTGCGAGTTCAGCGCAAGCGGCACCCGTATTCTCTTTCCCGGCTTTCTGCGGGTCTACGTCGAGGGCAAGGACGACCCGGATGCCGCGCTCGACGACAGAGAAGTTCTCCTTCCCGACCTCACCGAGGGACAGACCCTCGATCTCAACAATCTCGAGGCACTCTACCACGAGACCAAGCCTCCGGCACGCTTCACCGAGGCCTCCCTCGTGCAACGACTCGAGCGTGAGGGTATCGGCCGGCCGAGTACCTATGCATCCATCATCTCCACGCTCTACGAGCGGGGATACGTGCGCAGGCAGGGGACGGCGCTCGTGCCGACCTTCACCGGCTTTGCCGTCACCCAGCTCCTCGAGCGGCACTTTCACTATCTCATCGAGTACGGGTTCACCTCGGAAATGGAGAACGCGCTCGACGAGATTGCATACGGCGAGCGCGACTCGCTGGAATATCTGCGTGAGTTCTATCTCGGTGAGGACGGCCTCAAGGAGCAGGTGGACCACCGCGAGGGCGCCATCGACCCGAGCGAGTCGCGCACCGTCGCTCTCCCCCAGCTCCCCGAGGATACCGAGATTCGCGTCGGCCGTTACGGACCCTACCTCGTCCATCAGAATGACGGCGAGGAGGCCGTGCACGCCTCCATCCCCGAGGAAGTCGCCCCCGCGGATCTCGATCAGCAGGAGATCGAGGAGCTCATCGAGCTCAGCAAGCACGGACCCGAGCCCATCGGCACGGACCCCGAGACCGGCCTCGACGTGTACTGTCTCGTCGGCCGCTACGGGCCGTACGTACAGCTCGGCGAGAAGACCGAGGACAGGGAGAAACCGAAGCGGGCGAGCCTGCCGAAGGGAATGAAGCCGCGTGACGTGGATCTCGATACCGCGCTGAAGCTCCTGAGCCTTCCGCGCACCCTCGGTGTCCACCCGGAGACGGGGAAGGAAGTGGTTGCAAACAACGGACGCTTCGGCCCCTTCGTCGTACACGACGGGGACTACCGTTCGCTCAAGAAAGACGATGATGTCTACACCATCGATCTGTCACGCGCGCTCGAGCTGCTGAAGGAAGAGAAGAAGGGTCGCGGCGGGGCGAAGGTGCTGCGTGACCTCGGAAAAGACCCCGAGAGTAACAAGAAGATCGCCGTTTACGACGGAAAGTACGGGCCCTACATCAAGTTCGGCACCAAGAACATCAGCCTGCCCGATGACAAGAAGGACAAGGAAGCCATCGAGAAGATGACGCTCGAGGAGGCCATGGCGCTCGTGGCGGCCTCACCGAAGGCGGGCGGAAAGTCCGGCGGCAAGTCGACCGCCAAGAAATCAAAATCGGGCGGGAAGTCGAAG
>CAYOFA010000020.1:0-20355 GCA_964402885.1 uncultured Spirochaetaceae bacterium | reverse complement strand
AAAGTCCGGCGGCAAGTCGACCGCCAAGAAATCAAAATCGGGCGGGAAGTCGAAGGGCTCCAAGACTTAGACCCGGAGATCCTCCGGAACCGCCGGCGCGTTCGAGAACCCGTGCTTCTCGAAGTAGCGCTGGTGATAGTCTTCAGCGGGATAGAAGGTTTCGGCGGCCTCGATCTGCGTCTGAACGGGCCCGTTCACCCGGCGGGGGCCATTTCCGGCCTCCACCTCACCGGCCATTCGCTCTGCGGCGCTCCGCTGTTCATCGGTGGTATAGAAAATCGCCGAGCGGTACTGCTCTCCGATATCCGGCCCCTGCCGGTTTTTCTGCGACGGATCGTGGATGGTGAAGAATACGCGTAGCAGGTCGTCATAGCTCACCTGCTCGGGGTCATAGGTGACCTCAACGGTCTCCGCGTGGCCCGTGGTGCCGCTGCACACGTCGTCGTAGCTCGGGTTCGCGGTGTGGCCGCCGGCATAGCCTGAGCGCACCGACGAAACGCCCTTCACGTTCCGGAAGGCGTCCTCGACGCCCCAGAAGCAACCTGCTGCAAAATATGCTGTCTGCATTATGTGTCCTCTATCGTATTGGTAAAACGTATCGTATTGGTAAAACGGCGGCGCGTCAGCTGATACGTTTCTGCTGCCTGCGCGCCCGCTCGATCTTTTCCATCTTGCGGTAGTACTTGGCCTGCTTGTCGATCTCCTCGAGATCGGTCACGTGGATACGATTATCCATGGCTTTGAGCTTGGTGTTCCGCAGGAGCTCGCGCATGGCCTGATTGCCCTCCTCCATGGGAAGGCCGACCATGTTGATGAGCTCGCGCGTACCGAAATCAAACGTGTAGGCCTCTCCGGAGCGGATGGGTACGCGGTTCTTCTCGAGCTGGATGAGCAGCGCGTCGTAAAGCCGTCCCACCTTGTCACCCAGCAGCGTGTTCGCGAGCTGCTTGTAGATGAACCAGATGCGCTCGGCGAGCAGCGTCGTGAGCCGCGCGATGATCTGCGGCTGGCTCTGCACCATGCGCTCGAAGTTTTCCTGGTTCACCGCGAGCAGAACCGACTCCTCGAACGCAATGGCACTTGCCGAGCGCGGCTTGTTCTCGATGAGCGACATCTCACCAAAGATGTCCCCGGCCTTCAGCACCGCAAGCAGCACCTCGTTGTCGTTGACGATCTTGGTGATCTTCACACTGCCCTTTTGGATGATGTAGAGCTCGCGTCCGGGCATTGTCTCGGCGAAGATCATGGTGTCCTTGGGGTACTCGCGGGTAAAAACCTCGCTGTCGCCGTCGAGATGGACCGCCTTCGAGTAGGGCTTGATCTTCATCATGCGCTCGCGCGCGGTTTGAACGTTCTTTCCCTGAGGCACATGCTTTACGTACTGGTAGTACGCGTAGTACGCCTGGTTGTACTGATTCTGCCGGGCGTAGTACTCCCCCACGTAGAAGAGATGGCTGGGGTCGGGCTCGGCTGTTTCCTTGAAGGTGAGCTGGGCGAGTTTCTCATCGAGGTAGCGCATGCGGCGCGAGAAAGCCTCGATAATCTTCATTGCGACCGGAGCGTTCCGCTCGATCAGCAGGGTATAGTTATCACGGTTTACGGAAATGAGGGTCACATCGGTCAGCGCCTGCGCCGTCTCGATGTGGCTGTGCCCGGACATGGTGGACACAACGCCGAAGAAGTCCCCCGGGGCGAGAACGTTTCCGCCCTCCTCCTCGACGATTTCAACCTCTTTGCTGATGCGCACCTTACCCGAGCGGATTATAAAGAACTGGTCAGCCTTTTGCTTACCTTCAACAATGATGTACGCACCCTTGTTGAAGTTGACCATCGAAAGCTGTAGAGGGTTGCCCATCCTGCATTCCGCCAGAGTGACTCTTTGAGTCAGTATACGAGCCCGTTCAGAGCTTTGTCAATGCGACACACTCTGAGCGAGAACTTCGGGATAGAGGGGGAATCGACCCGAAAGTCGCTTCACATCCTCCCCAACCTGTTCCACCACTGCATCATCGCCCTTCGCGGCAAGCACCCGGACGATCAGCGAGGCCACCGTTTCCATGTCCCCCTCGCGCATTCCGCGCGTAGTCAGCGCCGGCGTACCCAGTCGAATTCCGGATGTTACCAACGGACTTCTAGTATCGAACGGAATTGCGTTCTTGTTGACAGTGATATTTGCACGGTCGAGCGCCTGCTCGGCCTCCTTGCCGGTAATGTCGAAGGGAGTCACGTCGACGAGCATCAGATGATTGTCGGTCCCGCCGGAAATGATGCGGGCCCCCTCGGTCTCGAGTGCCGCGGCAAGCGCACGCGCGTTGGCTATGATCTGCTTCTGATACTCCCCGAAGACCTCCGATTGCGCCTCCCTGAATGCAACGCCTTTCGCTGCAATGACATGCATGAGCGGCCCGCCCTGTATGCCGGGCATCACGTTCGAGTCGATGATCTCGCTCCAGCGCTTAACCCGACCCGACTTGGCGGCCTTGATACCGAGCGTGTTCTCGGTGTCGTTCCCGATGAGGATCAGCCCGCCGCGCGGCCCGCGAAGCGTCTTGTGGGTCGTCGTCGTTACGAAGTGGGCGTGCGGTACCGGGGAAGGATGCTCACCCGTGGCGACGAGGCCGGCGATATGGGCCATATCCACCACGAAGAGCGCCCCCACCTCGTCGGCTATGGCGCGAAAACGCGGGAAATCGAGCACCCGCGGATAGGCCGAGGCGCCGGCAATGATGAGCGCCGGGCGGGACTCTCGTGCGACGCGTGCGACCTCGTCGTAGTCGATGGTCTCGCTCTCGCGGTCCACCCCATAGCTGGCAATGTTGTAGAGTTTTCCCGAAAAGTTCACCGGCGCGCCGTGAGTCAGATGGCCGCCGTGGGAAAGGTCCATTCCGAGAATGGTGTCGCCGGGCTTGAGCACGGCGAAGTAGACCGCCATGTTGGCCGAGCTACCCGAATGCGGCTGCACGTTGGCATGATCGGCGCCGAAGAGCTCTTTCGCACGGTCGCGCGCAAGATTCTCCGCCATATCGATGTATTCACAGCCGCCGTAATACCGCTTTCCCGGATATCCTTCGGCATATTTGTTCGTGAGCACGGTCCCGGCGGTTTCGAGAACCGCACGACTCGCGAAGTTCTCCGAGGCAATCAGCTCGAGCTTCTCGTGCTGTCGTTTCTCCTCGAGCTGAACGATGTCATACATCTCGGGATCGGTCTGCTGCAGATAAGTCAAGAAGCGACTCCTCCGACACAAAAAATGAGCCAGTCGGCTCCTCTCAACATAGGTGTTGCTGGGACGGGTGTCAATAATCGCCGGACGTCAATAATCGCCGAGGTAGGTCACATCATGCCACCGCACGCGATACCAGCTGATATCACCGACGGCTTCCTGGTGATGGGTCTGCAGGGAATACATGGTCTCCACACGCCGGGTGCGTCCCTCGGGGTGCATCCGCGGCACCTCGATGAGTCCCTTGCTGAAGGTGATGCGATCGGCGTCGGTGTTGCCGAAATAATAAGATACCGGGTCCTCCGGCGTACCGAAGCTCTCGCACACGGCATCGTCGGCCGCTGCGGGATCCAGGGGAACCCAGCCGAAGTCCTCGATGTAGAACTCGGCCCAGTAGTGGCGCTCGATAGTCGCAGAGTCGCAGACGAGGTAGCCGCTGACGAGCCGGGCGGCGATGTCCTGCGCACGCAGCAGGGAGACGGTGAGAGTGGCGTAGCCGTAGGCATTTGCAGCTCCCGTCTCGAGGGCCTCGACCGGCTGAACCGCCCCGACGCGCTCGGTCGGAGAGAGGATCGCGAGAACACGCTCGTAGGTGCGAAGAGCCCTGACGTAGGGGTTTCGCGCGGTTCGAAGCAGCCGTGCCGCCTCCGCCTGAATCGGTGCGGCGTCGACGGGCAGGAGCTCGTCCGCCTCGGTGTAGCGGCGCAGAAACTCCGCGGAGCGATCATACTCGAGCGGCACCGCTGCGGGCTCGATCTGCGTTTCAACGGCATAGCGGTCGACCAGGGCGGTTCTGCGCATCGACCACGTGGAATCCGGCGTAGGATTCTCAATGCGGTGGAGAGAGACACCGGATGCACGGGAGAACAGCGGCACCTCCGACTCGGTCAGAACCTGGTAGTTCCGCTGTTCCGGTGCCTGTGCCACCTTCGGGGCCCACAGAAAAACAGTCGCGCCGGCCGCTTCGTCGGGAAGCTGCACCGAGTCCATACTGAACGAAACCGCGACCGCATGGCTTCGCCGCCCGGTGAAACGCTTCCGGCCCACCGGATGCTCGATTGCAACCTCGACGCCCTGACTCTCGCCGCGAACGGTCTCTATCGCGACGGCACCTGAGACGGCCCCGTCGGGCACGCGTACGCGCACCTCTCGCCCGGACCAGTAGACATACCCGTCTTCGTCGCCCTGAACCTCGATGCGTCCGGTCTCGCCGTCCCCGGATTCCCAGGCGAAGGTCACCCGCGAATCCTTTCGGTTGCTGCCGAATCGGTCGCCACGGATCGTGATGATATCGCCCACAGCGGCGCTATTCGGTGTAATCGAGCCCACCGCGGGCTGCGCCGCCGATTCTTCGGCCGTATATTCCGTCGGAACGTGCGCAGCGTTCACAAACAGCATCCCGTTGCTGCGGCCGCGCTCGGTTTCCACATACACGAGCCCGGAGGCGACATCCTCAGGCACCTCCATTACGATCCGCTCGTCGCTCCACTCGCGATAGGCGGAGGACGTGGGCGTGCTCCCGGCAAGGCGCACCTTTGCTCGGCCGCGGCTGTTGCCGAAGTGATCGCCCGTGATCGCTATGGGTTCTCCCGGCGCTGCCGTCTTTGGCTCAATGTCCTCGATGACCGGAGTGCGCCCGGTGAAGCTGACGAGGGCGTAGAAGGTACTGAGGAGGATAAGAAACACGACCGTCGCACCTATGGCGCTCCGGGCGTGACTGCGGGTAGGACTCATGTGTCGGTGCTACTCATTCTTAGCGGTTTCGCCGTCGTAGGGGACGACCGTGACCTCGAGCTCGATGTTGAGCGTCGTGCTTTGCTCGGTTTCGACGTCCATTGTAAGCTCATTGTCGCCGAGCGGCAAGAAGACCACGGTTTCTCCGAGTTGAATGGGCATGCTCTCGAAAGCAGTCTGGTAGTCCACCGCCTCCTCGGTCCCGTCACGCGATATCCAGGTCTGTCCCTGGGCGACAAGGAGAATGGAGTCTTCCGAATCCCGATACGGGGTGAACTTGGCTACCACCGTGACATTGCTTCCGTCGAGCCTGACGGTCACCGCCCTGCCGGAGATGGTGACGCGGGTGACGTCCATGTTCCAGACGGTCTGCTCCGAGCCCTGGGTGATCCTCGCGGTGATATGAACACCCATGGCGCTGTCCGCGAGCTCGCGTAGTGCCTCATCGATGGTTTCGATCCCGCCGGGAGAGCTGTCCTCCGGGGCTCCGGTAGAGTCTCCGCCGTCCTGCGCGATGGCAGGAAACGCCGCGCAGAAGAGCAGCACCGGCAGGACAACGAGAGCGTATCGTACCCTCATGCGCATTAGCCGTCCGGTGACTCACCCCGTTCGCGGAACTCGGCCGCTTTCATCAGCTGAGGCTCGCCCATAATGCGGAAACGAGCGTTTTCGGGTAGCTCCATACTGACATCACCGGCCAGATCCTGCTCCCGAAGCCAGCCCAGCAGCTCCTCGCCGTCGATGCCGCCCACGGCAATCTGCGCGTCGGCTGCGGTTGCCGCAGCCCGCTCGAAGTCGCCCAGACCCGTACTCGACGGGCCCACGAACCAGACCAGCAGTCCGGCCAGGGCGAACACCGCCACCGCGGCGGCGGCCACAGCCGGATACGGGAGCGATACACGCCGTCGCCACAGCGGCGTCTTGAGACCGAGCCGACTCTCCAGGCTCATCCAGACTCGCTCGTGGCCGGCGCGGAAATCCGGCTCCCCGGCGTTATGCAGCGTTCTGCGAAGCCCGCGAAGCCGCTCGAGCTCCTCGCGTGCGGTGATGTCCGCCTCGAGCGTGCGTTCGAGCTCGCGTGCGGCATCGGCGGGTAGCTCTCCGTCCAGGTAGGCGGAGATGTCTTCCCCGTTATGGTACATAGATGTCGGCCTCCTTGAGCACCTGGCCAAGGCGCTCACGTGCACGGTGCATCCGCACTTTCACATTCGATTCGCTTATCTGAAGCGACTCGGCAATTTCCCTATAGCTCAGGTTTCCGTACTCCCTCATGACGAGAACGGTCCGCAGGTTCTCCGGCAGCTCTCGCAGGGCCTGTTGAACGGCCTGAAAAGCCTCCGCCCGCAGCACCGATGTCTCCCCGGACTCCGGCCCCTTCTTGGGCTGGCGATAGGCACGCTGATAGGCGTTTCGTTCCCGCCCGCGTTGTTTCTCGTGATTGAGTGCAAGGTTCTTGGACACGCGGATGAGCCAGAACTTGGCCTGCTCCCCGGTGGGGATGGTGTCCATGCGCTGATAGTATCGAATGAAGGCGTCCTGGCACAACTCCTCCGCTACGTGGAGTTCTCCCGTGATACTGTAGCAGATTCGAACGATAAGCGGATATACCGCATCATAGACTGCCTTGAACTCCGCCCGTTTATCCATAGAGTAAACAACCCAGACCCCGCCGAGGTTACAGCGGCTAGAGTTTTTTCCACCGGGTTCCTTCCGGAGTGTCTTCCAGTATGATACCGCGCTCGGCAAGCATATCCCGGATCTCGTCGGCACGGGCGAAGTTTCTGTTCTTTCGCGCCTCGGTGCGCTCCTCCACGAGTTTGCGTGTATCGTCCTCCAGGAGTGACGTATCCTTCGACGCCTGTGCCTCGAGGAGATCCAATGCGAAGATCCCGTCCATGCGAGCCACCAGGTCGAGTTTCTCCACGGGAGTCAGCGCATCGTCTTTGACCACGCCCCAGAGGTCGGCGAGACACTTGGGAACGTTGAGATCGTCACCGAGGTGCTCCTCGAATCCGGAGAGCCAGGCCGCGGCTCGTTCGCCGAGACGGCTATCTGAGCCGGGTTCCCCGGGGCGGACGGCCGCGCCCGCGCCGGCCGCTTCCATGATGGCGGCGATGCGGTCGAGGAGGTTCCGGCGGGACTGACGGGCGGCGTTCAGCGCGTCATAGGAGAATTGCAGCTGGGTGCGGTAGTGGCCGCCGAGGCAGAGAAAGCGGAAGTCGAGCGGCTCGAAGCCCTCTTCCTCGACTACGCTGAGGGTCACGAAGTTGCCCTTGGACTTCGACATCTTGCCGGTGTCCATCAACAGGAACTCACCGTGGATCCAGTAGTTGACCCACTTGTGACCCGTGGCCGCCTCGGTCTGGGCGATCTCATTGGTATGATGCACGGGGATGTGATCCACCCCGCCGGTGTGAATATCGAAGTGCTCACCGAGGTATTTCGTACTCATGGCACTGCACTCGATGTGCCAGCCGGGATACCCGCGGCCCCAGGGCGAGTCCCAGGTCATCGCCTGATTCTCGAACTTCGACTTGGTGAACCACAGGACGAAGTCCCGCGGATGCTTCTTGTTCTCGTCGACTTCGATCCGCGCACCGGCCCGCTGCTCCTGGCGATCGAGCAGCGCCAGCTCGCCGTAGTTCGGGAACTTGCTGGTATCGAAATAGATGTTGCCGCCGGCCTCGTAGGTGTAGCCGTTGGCCTCGATGCGCTTGATCATCTCGATCATGTCGTCGATGTGATCGGTGGCCTTGCAGATCACCGTGGGTTGCTCGATGTTGAGCTTCTCCACGTCGGTGAAGAACGCATCGGTGAAATGCTCGGCGATGTCCCAGACGGTCTTTCCCATCTCCCGGGCGCTCTTGATCACCTTGTCCTCGCCCTCATCGGCGTCATCGGTGAGGTGACCGACATCAGTGACGTTCATGACGTGCCGGACTTCGTACCCGAAGTACTCGAGGGCACGCCGGAGCTCGTCCTCGAAGACGTAACTGCGCAGGTTTCCGATGTGGGCGTACTGATAGACCGTGGGCCCGCAGGTATACATTCCCACCTTCTTGTCATCGATGGGCACGAACTTCTGCATCTCGCGGCCGAGTGTATTAAACAGGCGAAGTGGCACGGTCTCTCCTTGTGTGGGATCTCAAGAGGCAGGACATGGAGGGCGAGAGCCTCCTGTGGAAATTCGCCCCATTCCTCTGTATCATGGTCCCGTGCCTAGGCTAAAAGAAACGCTCGGAAAAATCAATATTGACGGTACCCTCCGTGCCGAAGAGCCGATGCACCGCCACACGACCTTCGAGGTCGGCGGGCCGGCGGAGCTCTACGTGCGGCCCCGGACCGTATCCGACGTGCAAACGGTCATACGCGCGGCTGTGGATACCGGGGCGCCGGTTTTCACCCTCGGGGGCGGGTCCAACATACTGGTTTCCGATCGCGGCGTGCGCGGAGTCGTCATGGACATGCGCGACTTCAACGATACTCGCCGCGACGGCACACGATTCACCGCCGGGGCGGGCCTTGCCATAAGCGACGCGGCGGAGCGCGCGGCCGCGGATGGGCTCGGCGGCCTTCACTTTCTCTACGCGATGCCGGGGAGCGTGGGCGGCGCGGTGTGGATGAACGCCCGATGCTACGGAAGCTCCATCGTCGACGTCCTCGAGGAGGTGAGCCTCGTGAGTGAGACAGGCGAGCTCGAGGCCTATGTCCCGAAGGACGGGGACTTCGGCTACAAGCGCTCTCCCTTCCAGGGCCGCAAAGCGGTCATCCTCGAGGCCTCCTTCCGCCTGACGCCGGCCGATCCCGCCGAGATCCGGGCGGAGATGGACGGCTACTATGCCGATCGCGAGGGCAAGGGACACTTCGCCGCACCGTCGGCCGGATCGGTGTTCAAGAACAACCGGGCCTTCGGCAGCCCGACCGGCGCGCTCGTCGACACACTCGGGCTGCGGGGAACGCAGATCGGCGGGGCGCGCCTCTCGGACCGCCACGCGAACATCATCATAAACACCGGCGGCGCGAAGGCCACCGATATTCTCAGGCTTATCGAGTTCATAGAGCGACGGGTGCATGATGAACTGGGACTCGAGCTCGAGCGCGAGGTCCTGCTCGTGGGAGACTGGGAGGCCGAACATGCTGTCACTGGTTGAGAACCTTCGCGAGTACCTCCACATCCTCGAGGATTCGGAGCTGCGAAACGTCGTCGCCAACCTTCCGGTGCACGACCTCGTCGATGTCTGGGACTCCCTCGAGGAGGACGAGGCCCAGCGCATCTTCCTGCTGCTCGACCTCGACAAGAAGGTCCACCTGATCACCTCTCTCTCGCCTGCCGATCAGGAGCTCCTCATCAAGTCGCTCCCGATCGACAATATCAAGCGCGTGTTCCAGGAGATCGAGCCCGACGACCTCGCCGATATCATTCAGGCGGCAAACCCCGAGGTTCGCGAGTCGGTGTGGCACACCATCGCGAGCGACGCGCGGGACGAGACCAAGTTCCTTCTTCGCTTCGACGCCGACGACGCCGCCGGGCTCATGACCCCGCGCTACCTCGCCGTGCGCTCCTTTCTGACGGTCGGGCAGGCGCTCGCATTCATCCGCTCCACCGGCCGGGACGTGGAAACCGTGTACTACATCTACGTGGTCGACCGCCTCAAGCGGCTGCTCGGTGTGGTGTCCCTGAAGGATCTCCTCTTCCACGACGACGAGGCACCCGTGGAGGAGGTGATGACCAGGGAGGTCGTCTCGGTGCGGGAAGATACCGACCAGGAGGATGCCGCCCACATCCTCGGCACCTACGACCTGATCGCCCTGCCCGTTGTCGACGATTACAACCGGCTGCTCGGCATCATCACCTTCGACGACGTCATCGACGTCATCCGAAACGAGCAGACCGAGGACGTCTACAAGATGGGCGCCATGGACGGAAGCCTCGAGCGCTATACCGAGTCCTCGGTCTGGCGGCTCATCAAGAAGCGCGTGCCGTGGCTTATTGTGCTCCTGATCGCCGGAACGCTCACCACGAACGTCGTCAGCCTCTACCAGCCCATCATCGCGGCGGCGGCCTTCCTGGTATGGTTCGTGCCCGTCATCACCCAGACCGGCGGGAATACGAGCCTGCAGAGCTCCACCCTCATGATTCGCGGTCTGGCAACCGGCGAGGTCCACTTTCGCGATATCTGGCAGGTGATCGGCAAGGAAGTCCTCGTGAGCCTGCTCATGGGGCTGATGCTCGGCGCGGTGCTCGTGCTGCGCGGACTGGTTCTGCCGCCGGGCGTGGACCTCGTGCAGGCGGGCGCGATCGGCGCTTCTCTCGTCTTCGTGGTGTTCTTCTCATCGATCATCGGAGTCATCGCGCCGCTTCTCATTCATCGCCTCGGATTCGACCCCACCGTCATGGCCGGCCCCCTCATGGCCACCGTCATCGACGTCGTCGGGCTTACCGTATACTTCCAGGTAGCCAGACTCGTGCTGCGCATCTAAGTCGGCCACCGCCACACGCAGGCGTACCTCAAGACGCACAACGAAATACTCGAATGGCGCCTCCTCGACGGCCCGCCGTCCCGCTCGAGACAGCTCGATGGGGCGCTCGGTCGTGGCGCGCAGGGAGATAGCCACGGGCCCCGGCCGAAGACTGAGACCCGCCGCGCCCTCCGCCTCCGGCGGCTCCGACCGCCCCGGGGCCGCGCCGCCGCTCCGGGAGCCGCCGCCGGTCGCGGGCACCGGGGCACCGCCGCCGGCAACGCCGTCCGGCCAGCGTACGCGAACCCAGTGCGTGAAACGCAGCCCCAGCGGCGCCTGCGCCCCACCGAGCGTGAGCTCTCCCCGCACCGCATCCTCGTACTCCGCACCTTCCCATCGCCGCCGGATCCCCACCCCGGTCCGCAGACGCTCCTGCCGGTAGCCCAGCCCCACCTCCACCTCTCCGTCGCGCCTGCGCTCGCCGTCGGAGTCCCGCAGCCACTCCCGCAGAGCCGCCGCCTCGCCATACGCCCCTGCCTCCGCGCCGACCTCGACCGACGGCGCCACGGACCGCTCGCGCGGAAACTCGGCACCGACCTCGAGCGGCCGATCCTCGACAATCGAACGCCCATCAACGCGGGCGCGCAGGAGCTCTCCCTCGCCGGTGAGCGAGACCTCCGCGACGGCTCTCTCCGACGGTCTCTCTCCCCTGCGATTGCGGTACCACGGCTGCTCGAGTCCGAGGACCACGGAACCTCCGCCCGAGCCGGCTCCGCCGAGCTGCCCGGAGAACGCCGCCCGAAGGGAGGCGGCGCCGCCGGGGCGAGCGAAGGCTCCCGAGGATCCGAAGAGAGACGCCTCGAGCCCCGTCAGCCGGAGGCGATTGCCGCCGGAGACGGCGTCGGCAGCCGGGGAGTCGCCGGTCCGTCCGGGTGAGCCTGACAGTGTGGCCCGGATCCCACCGTGAACGAGCAGCCCGCCGGCGAACCCCGGCTCGTCGGGGTACCAGGTGTCGCCGGCCGGCCGCTCTCGCACGTCGGATAGGGTGGTCATGAGCTCGATTCCGAGGAGCGAGGAGGACGAGCGGAGCCGGGGCGTTGGCGCTGTGGGCAGGTTCCGCCCGGGAACTGCGCCGAGGCTCAGGGCGAGGGCTCCGGTCCGCCCGTCACCGTCCTCGAACACCGAGAGTCCGACGGCCCCGCGCAGGAGCTCGAGCTCTCCGCCCATCCGCGAGGTGGGATCGAGCGAGGTGTCGAGTCGGAGTCCCGTTTCCTCGCCGTGCACTGCCGAACGCGGCGCGAAGCCGAGAGGCGAACGCAAGAGCCGATGCAGCCCGCTGAGATCCACGGGCCCGAAAACCATCGGACCCGCCTCGAGCCCGAAGGTCGTACGCCCCTCCTCACCACTGCCACGGGTGTCGACGGCGACGGCCCGCATCGCGCCGAGGTCCGCCGACAACCTGTTCGCAGTGCGACGGACGGAGGTGGCACGGGTGGTCGATTCCACCTCGCCCGCCCGCGCGGACGTGCGGGGTAGCGCGGAGAGCACAACGAGTGCGAGTATCGTCATATATGGCAGGCCCTTCACACCTGCCCATACGGGTGGTTTCCGCCTCGTGCTTCACGCGAAACGGAAGAAATTCGTCACGCGGCCGTCCCAGGGCCGTTGCCGTTCAGGGGGCTCACGGCGGGCTGAGCAGGACCTACCGGCTCACGCCGGAAGCCCGTGCGGCGGAACTGCGCACGGCGATCTGGCACGGTAGCACGATGCGAGACGGGCCTTCCGCCGATTCGACCTCGCCGCCCTCCTCACCTTCCTCGTCATCCCCCTCCATCACACGCCGCAGGAGCAGGCTTACGGCCGCAGAACCCATGCCGGATGCCGGCAGCGCCATGGTGGTGAGCGGGGGATTGAGGTAGCGGGAAAGGTAATCATCGTCGAAGCCGACGATCGAGATGTCATCGGGAATGGCGAGTCCGGCGTCACCGGCGGCGCGCAAGGCACCATAGGCCACCACGTCGTTGCCGGCAAATACCGCCGTCGGGAGAGGCTTGGCCTCGAGGATCTGGCTCATCGCCTCGTAGCCGGAGTGCTCGGAGAAGTCGCCGTAACCTATCCACTCCTCCCTGCTGGATATGTCGGCGCCGGCAAGGGCGTCGAGATATCCCTCGAGGCGCATACGGGACGCAGCAAAGACGGTGGAGGCGTGGGTGATCATCGCGATATGACGATGATCCAGATCAATCAGGTACTGAACCATCTCCTCCGCCGCGGCGCGGTTGTCCACGTACACCTGATCCAGCGGCAAGTCGGGAAGATGATCCATGGTGACTGCGGGAAAGCCGGATTCCACGACATCGGCGAGGGCCGGATCGTCGTCGTGTGCGTTTATGAGAACGATGCCGTCCACCTCATCGCGCTGCGCGAGTCCGAGGTAACTCTCCTCGTAGAGGGTCACCGGATGGATGACCAGCCGCACCCGATGGCGATTTACGGCCTGGGCCATGCCCTCCACGACGCGGCTTATGAAAGCGTCGGAGTACACGTACTGCGAGTGACAGATAAAGAGCCCGATGGAATGGTGGCGCGCCATGGCAATGCGACGAGCTTCCTGGTCGGGGATATAGCCGAGCCGCTCCGCCGCAGAAAGCACACGCTGCCGCGTTGCCTCGGTGATATTCTTTCCGGGCGTATTATTGATAACGAAGGAAACCGTCGTGCGAGAAACGCCGGCTTCCGCTGCAACGTCGGCTGCGGACACACGTTTTCTGCGCCGTCGTTCCCCGGCTCTCTCGCTCATGATTGTTCACCAGTATGACTTTCAAGCAAACGGGGCGCCGAAGCGCCCCGCTTCATCACGCTGCGATCAAGTTATCCCTTGACCGAGCCGGCCATCATTCCCCGCACAAAGTAGCGCTGCAACGAGAAGAACACGATGAGCGGCATAATCATTGTAAGAAATGCACCGGCGGTCAGAACATGCCAGTCCTGGCCCCGCGAGCCCACCAGTTCGGCGAGTCTCGCCGTGAGCACCGCCTTCTCCGTCGAGGTGCCGAGGAAGACCAGCGCCACCAGTAGGTCGTTCCAGACCCACAGGAACTGGAAGATCGCAAAGGATGCAATTGCCGGTATCGACAGCGGCAACACCAGGCGGGTGAACATCAGCCAGGGCGTCGCGCCGTCGGCGTGGGCCGACTCAATTATGGATTTCGGTATACCGGACACATATCCATAGAGGATGTAGGTTGCCAGCGGTAATCCGAAGCCCGTGTGTGCGAGCCAGATACCGAGGAAGGTACCATTGAGCCCCGCCCTCGTGTACACTCGCAGGATCGGGATGAGCGCCGTCTGCAGCGGAACGACCAACAGGCCGACGATGGCAACGAACAGTACCGTCCGTCCGGGGAAGCTCATCCACGAAATGGCGTAAGCCCCGAACGCGGCTATTGTAATCGGAATGACCGTTGCCGGCACAGTTACGAGAAAGGTGTTGAGGAACGCGATTCCCAACTGGTCGGCGAAGATGACCTGCTCGTAGTTGGCAAGCGTGAAGTTCGCCGAAAACAGGTTGGCAAACACGGTCCACCACCCGGAGTTGCTGATAGCTCCCCGCGTGCGAAACGAGCTCACGAACAGGCCGAGCGTCGGCAGGGTCCATACGATTGTGACCACGAGGAGGAACAGCCGCATCGGCACGCCGCCGATGACCCTTCGAAGCTCCTTCTTCTGCTTGAGGCCCTTCGATGAGACATTCTCGAGACGGCCCTCGGAGCCGCCGGTAGCGAGGGCGGATGCTTCGGTGCTCTCCATCTTTTCCTTGGTCTGTGCAATCTTGTCGCTCATGCCGCTACCTCCTCTTTTCCTGCATCGATCGCACATTCTGCACCATGAACGGGATCACCACGATGAAGAGGAACACCGCGAGCGCGGCTCCCCGACCGAAGTTCCGGAAGATGAACGCCTCCTGGTAGAACCGTGATGCAACGATACCGGTATCGAAGCGTCCGCTCGTCATGACATAGACGATGTCGAAGATCTTGAGAACCAGAAAGAGAATCGTTGTCCACACCGTCAGGATGGCCCCGCTGATGTAGGGCACCGTCACATTGAAGAAAGCCCTGATCTCACCGGCTCCGTCGATACGAGCGGCCTCCAGAAGGTCCTTCGGCACGCCTTTTACGGAGGCGGAGAGAATGACCATGGCAAAACCGGACTGCAGCCAGATCATGATGAATAGCAGAAAGAAGTTGTTCCAGGGCCTGATAAGCAGCCAGGCAACCGGATCACCCCCAAACGCTGTCACAACGGCATTCAGCAAGCCTATCTGGGTCGAGCCCGGGGGCTGATAGTAGTAAACGAAGCGCCAGATCACGCTCGCGCCGACGAAGGAGATGGCCAGGGGGAGAAAGATCAACGACTTCGTTACCTTCTCCATGGTCTGGGACAGTCGGTCGGTCATGACCGCGATCAGCAATCCGAGCGCGACCGCAAGAGCCGGAACAAAGACGACCCACATCAGCGTATTGCGGAGGACTATTAACATCTCCGGATCCGTGAAGATGAAGGCATAGTTTCTCAGGCCCACGAACTCGGTACTCGTGCGATTGAGAAAGCTTATATACAGAGTTCGCAGTGCCGGGAATACGATGTAAAAGCCCAGCACGGCGGCCGCCGGTCCGGCGAAAACAAACGGCCGCAACTTTACGCGCGCGCGTTCTCCAAGCGACTCAACGAAGAAGTTGAGCGACGCCAGAAGACCCCAGATTCCTCCAATGCCGATAACCAGCGCCAGTATAGCGACGGTCAGCTTCGAAATCTCCGCGTCTCGCATGTACAGAAAGCCCTGGACGAGGATAACTATCACCGCCAGAAGGCCCGCAAGCGAGACAATCATTTTCCCGTGTCTGGACGATAGGAATCCCGCCAGACCTGTATTGTTAGCCGTACTACTCATAGCAGCTCCCGCCTTGCCGCATATTGTTCCCCTCGCGCATGCTGCCGGGGGAGGAAGAAAGCCGGCACGGCCAGAGGCTCGTGCCGGCGTCCGAAACGCTTACTCTGACTCGGGCCAGGATTCGTCGATGTTCTGAAGAACATTCTCGAGATCCTCACCGCTGACCCAGTTGGTCATGCCGGTCCAGAAGGAACCGGTTCCGACCTGTCCGGGCATGAGGTCCGACGCGTCGAAGCGCACCGTATCGGCATTCGCCAGGATCTCGGCATAGCCGCGGGACCACTCGTCCGGATACCAGTCGAGTTCCACATCGTTGTGCGGCGAGACCATGGTTCCGCTTTCGACCCACTCCTTCGTGGAACGGGCTTCGGCGAGGTAGCGCATGACGGCGGCAGTGGCCGGCTCGTCGGTCATCGGGCTCATGATGTCGCCTGCGGTCAGCACGGGGCGCCCTTCTTCATCATCGATGGGCGGAAGGTAGAAGTAGCGTATGTCCTCACCGAGACTTATGTCCTCGGAGAAGAAGCCGGTGATGAAGCTCGCCTGCCGGTGCAACCACGCCCGCGGCGGATCCTGCTCGAGCGGAGCAACGCCGTCGCCGAAGGGCACGGTCAGAATCGAGTTCGTGCCGCCGAGTACGTAGTCCTCGTTGAACCAGATTTCGGCCATGATGTTGGCTGCGCGTCTGACCTCTTCGGAGTTGAAGGGAAGCTCCCCGGCAACCCACTCGTCGTAGGCCTCGGGCGGTGCGGTGCGAAGCATGATGTCTTCCATCCAGTCGGTGGCAACCCAGCCGGTGGCACCGGAGCTCTCCATAGTGATGCTCCAGGGCGTCTCGCCGTCTGCGACCATCTCGTCGGAGAGGGCAAGCATCTCATCCCAGGTCTCGGGAATCTCGTACCCGGCATCGCCGAACTCGGGGTGGGGATACCAGACGAGACTCTTGATGTTGGATCGGTACCAGACGCCGGACTCGATGCCGCCGTAGCGGGCCATCTCACGCCAGCTCTCCTCGTAGTTGCTCGAGAGCTTGTCCTCCGAAACCATGTCCCTGACGTCGATAATGTGGCCGCGGTCGACCATGTCGTACATCAGGCCGGGCTGCGGGAAGGCAGCGATGTCGGGGGGATCTCCGCCCTCGGTGCGAACCGAAATCAGCGACTCGAAGTCGCCGGAGCCCTCGTATTCCACATTGATGCCGGTCTGCTCTTCGAAGTGCTCCATGCTCGCTCTGAAGTTCTCGGCGTCGGTGTCGACGAAGGCGCCGAAGATGTTCACCGTCTCCCCGGCGAGGTTCTCACCGTCCGTCCAGGGGTTATCTGTAGCAGCGGCGGCGGCGGCCTCGGCCGCTTCCTGCTCTTCCTGCTCTTCCTCGGCGGTCTGCCCGCCACCACAACCGGCAAGCACCAGGGTCATGCCGAGAAGCAGTACTACCAGCGCCGTCAGCGCAGGTCGTGCAAACTTTCTCATTTCGTTCCTCCTCTTTGGTATGTCTCGTGGGCAGGGAATCCGTTTGGTCGTGAATCCGCTACCCCCTTTTTTGAGAGCCCGTGGCTCTTACGCGTTACTAACGATCAGTGTAAACCTGATCGGCGAAGAGCGCAACAGGAAATTCCCGAACCGGCGACGGGTTCGTCCCGGCATCGGCGATGTTGAAACTTCGGCGGGTCTGTGGGAAAATGCTTCAAACGAATCCACACCAGGTCGAATGACGGAAACCCGGAGGCTGTAATGGTCATTCTCACGCTCAATTGCGGAAGCTCGTCGGTCAAATACCAGCTCTACGACTGGGAACGAAAGGAGTCGATCGCCAGCGGTATCGTCGAACGCGTCACCCAGGAAGGGTCGGCCATCACTCACAAGGTCGTGGGGAAGGATGAGCTCACCAAGGAACACTCCTGTCCCGATCACAAAGAGGCGATTCAGCTGATCATGGAGACCCTGGTGGATTCCGAATACGGGGCGCTCTCAGACATCAACGAAATCAAAGCGGTGGGACATCGGGTCGTACACGGCGGGGAGAAGTTCGCCAAGTCCGTCATCGTGGACAAGAAGGTGATCGATACCTTCCGCGAGATCCAGCCGCTCGCCCCCCTGCACAACCCGGCGAACATCACGGGCATCGAGGCGGCCCAGGCCGTACTGCCCGACATCCCTCACTGCGCGGTCATGGATACGGCGTGGCATCAGACCATGCCCAAGCGAAGCTTCCTCTATGCGCTACCCTATGACTGGTACCGTACTCACGGGGTGCGCCGCTACGGCTTTCACGGCACCTCGTTTCTCTACACGGCGAAGCGCGCCGCCGTGCTCCTCGGCAAGGACCACTTCGAGACCAACCTCATCATCGCCCATGTCGGAAACGGCGCGAGCATAAACGCGGTGGAGAACGGTGTCTCGGTGGACACCTCGATGGGGCTCACGCCGCTCGAAGGACTGGTGATGGGCACCCGCTCGGGCGACATCGATCCGGCCATTCCCTTCCACATGATGAACGTCGGCGGCATGCAGCCCGAGGAGATTGAGCGCGCCCTCAACAAGAAGAGCGGCGTCCTCGGCATCACCGAGCAGTACGTGGACCGCCGCGACATTCAGCAGGCCGCCGAGAAGGGCGATGAGCTCGCCGAGCTCGCTATCGAGATCGAGGCCTACCGGCTGCGCAAATACATCGGCGCCTACATGGCATCCCTGCAGCGGGTGGACGCCATCGTTTTCACTGCCGGCGTGGGCGAGCGCGGCCCGCTCATCCGGGAAAAGGCGGTGGAGGGGCTCGAGTTCATGGGCATCCACCTCGACAAGCACCGAAACTCCATCTCCCGAACCAAGAATGCCGAGACGATTATCTCAACAGATGACTCCCCGACGAAGATCTTCGTCGTTCCCACCGACGAGGAGCTCGTGATGACCGAGGATACCTACGCCCTGATGCAGGGGTCCTACGACGTTCACACGAAGTTCACCTACTCGTTCCAGGACCCCGGCTACCTCAACAAAGAGCGAAACGGCTGCATCGACAAGGACATCGGCGAGCTCGAGGGTCTCGAGGACATCCTCGCGATGGACCGCGTTCCGCAGCGGGCCGAGAATCCGGAGGAATGTGACTGAGGCGTCGGGCCTGCACCGTGGCGCCGGCCATTCAATGAAACGCCGGCTTTGAGCCGGCGCCGGTATTTCTGGTGGGGAAACGTCGTACGGCAGGGCCGCCGCTCGGGGCGGCCGTACACTGAGGGGCGGTTACTCGGCTGCCGCCGGGGCTGCCTCTTCCTTCGTATCTTCCTGCTTCTGCTCTTTCTCGGCCTGCTTCTTCGCCTCGCGACGCTTCTGATTCTCGAGCGTAGCCTTGGCCGTCTTGGAAATCATCACCTTTTTGCCGTCGATCTCATGCTCATAGACGAGCTTCACGCCGGTCTTGCCGGTAATGGGGCAGGTGCCACGTGCACCATTCTTTCGTTCATCTTTCAGGTTGCGTCCGCGATTGGACTTCGACATATCTTTCTCCTCAACGGGGGATTATGATCTTCCGGTGTTTCGAGACTGAAATATAGCAGAGCCGATCCGGCCCGGTCAACAGTGTGGCGTGACCGACGGATGCCCCCGCTCGCATACCTTCCGTACAGAAGAGCCGCCCGGCGAATCACCGGGCGGCTCGATCTTTCCTCTGACGTCGGAGTCGTCGGGTCTCAGCGCTCGAGCAGGAACTCGACGCGCCTGTTCTTCCAGACGTTCTCCTTATCGGCGAAGGGCACGATCGGTCGGGCGCCACCGACGCCCTCTACATCCATGCGATCGCGGTCGATACCGAGGATGATGAGCGCCTCCTTCACCGCCTGCGCACGGTTGCGCGAGAGCGGAATCAGGGTCTCCTCCTGTTCCATACGTTTCGCCCGCTCGTTCTCGAACAGAATGTGGTTTGCGTGTCCCTCAACGAGTATCTCGTAGTCGGGATAGCGATCGAGCACCGTCGCGAGACGCCGCAGGATACGGAAGTTCTCATCCTGTCGATCGATCTCGATATCGAAGAGATCCGCCGTGAACGGTGCGAAATGTATGCTCGGAATCCGAATGCGGAGCCTGTCTCCCTCGCGTATGACGAGGATGTCGGTCGGTATGACCCGCTCCACCTCGAACTCGTTTCCGCGGGAGTCCACCACACGGAAGGTTGCCACGTAGTCCACCGCAGACTGCACGAGCTCACCATCATCGGAGAGACCGTTCCAGGTCAGGGTCCGCGGCGGGTTGCCGTCTCCGCTCCAGGTCTTGAAACCGTTGTCCATCGGATCGGCGATGTGCACCGACCACTGCGCTACGTCCAGGGCGTCGGGCACGCGCAGCTGGATGCGCAGCGTGTCGTTTACCCCGTCGCCGTCCGGTGAGAACGGCAGCGGCGCCACGGACATCTCCAGATTGCGCATGTCCCCGGTCGGGGCTTCCACGTAGATCGGCCCGACGCCGGTTATCCGCGGTCGATCGCCGTTGTAGTAAATGATCTGGAAGTCGACCGTATACTCGCCTTCGGCGACAATGCCGCCGGCGTTGTTTCGGCCGTCCCAGGGAAACTCGTCGAAGGGCTCGTTGCGATAGACGCTCCGTACCAGCTCGCCGTCAGCATTGCGAATCTCGAGGAGGAAGTCGTCGATGTAGTCTTCCACCTCGTACTGCGGCAGTATCGTCACCTCCGCATCCGCTCCGTCCCGCGTCGGGAACACCACGTCGCCCTCGATCGTCAGATCGATGGGTTTGGGACTCGTGTCCTTGATGACGCTCACTTCACGGGTCGTCCCGACATTGCCGGCAGGATCCATCGCGCGGAGCTGCAGGCTGTATTCCCCGTCGGGAACCTCGTTGCCGTCGAGATCGGTGCCGTCCCAGGTGGTCTCGATCTCCGGCCCCGAGATGCCCTGTGCTGCAAGGTCAACTTCGAGCTCGCCGTCCGGCGCGCCGATGACTGCGGTCCAGTCGGCGTCGGGATCGATTTCCGCACGCA
>CAYOFA010000019.1:11060-31171 GCA_964402885.1 uncultured Spirochaetaceae bacterium | reverse complement strand
GCTGATAACCTCGAGTATGGGCCCGGTGGCATTGCCCTCGAGCAGGTACAACCCCGCCACGCGCGCGGCGATTTCGGAGAAGAGCGAGAAGTCTATGTTCTTGTCCGTGCCACCCGCTATGAGGTGTACCGGTGCCTCGAAGGAGCCGACCGCCTCGAGGGTTGCCTCGGGAATGGTAGCCGCCGAGTCGTTGTAGTACCGCAGGCCACGGTGTTCTCGGACAAGCTCGAGGCGGTGTGCGATGCCGGGGTAGGCGGCGGCCGCGTCGCGGATAGCGGAGGCTTCGACGCCGAGAAGACGACACACGAGACCCGCCGCGAGGAGATTGCGCCGCATGTGGATGCCGGGGACGAGAAGTCGCTCGGGTAGGATGACTTCGGCGGCCGCGCCGCCGGCGTCAGCGGCCCCCGCGGCGTCAGCGGCACCCGCGCTACCGCTGCCGCCGCCGCGGTCAGCGGCGCCGCCACCGCCGCCCGGGACGCGTGCGAGTCCGACCCGACCGTCGAGCCACGCTCCGGCCACGGCCCCTGCGTCGGCCGGGTCGAGGGGTGCGTCGGAGGCCACCGCACCCTGCGCGGGAGTCTCCCCGAGAAAAAGGCGCCCCCAGGCATCGTCTCGGGCGATCGTCCAGTCGGTGTTCTGCTGAGCGGCGTAGATCAGCCGCTTGTCGGCAACGTAATCATCCATCGAGTCGTAGTAGTTCAGGTGATCGCGGAAGATGCTCGTGATGACGGCCACCCGCGGGCGCAGGGCCCCGATACCCGCGCCCGTGAGCCGCAGGTCTCCGAGCTGAAAGGAGGAGAGCTCGAGCACGACGGTGCTCTCTTCGGTGAGCTCATCCACGAACTCGAGCGGGGAGCGGGTGATGTTGCCGCCGAGGAAGGCGTCGCCGACGGTCGCGGAGAGAATGTGGTGCGTGGCCGAGCTCGTCGAGGACTTGCCCTTCGTGCCGGTGATGGCGACGATCGGCGAGGATGTGCGCGAGAGAAAGATGGAGATATTGGTCTCGATGCGGCGGGCGAGCGCGAGATAGGGCGAGCTCCGGGGGACGGCGGGATTCTTGATGACGATGTCGGCCCCGGAGAAATCCGCCTCCTCGTGGCGGCCGAGAACGAAGCGGATCGGCAGAGAGGCGATGGACTCGAGGGATGCGGCAAGCTCCGTCTCGCCCCTCAGGTCGGTGACGGTGACCTCGGCTCCCTCACGTGCAAGAAATCGGGCGGCCGAGGCTCCGCCGCCGTGGAGGCCGAGTCCCATGACGGTCACCCTCGCGCCTGCGTAAGAATCAGGAGCTTTCAACGACGAACTCCTTCATGTCTGATTCGTTGAGATACGCCCGCACGCGGAGACTGCTCCACACCTCCTGCCACCTCTCATCGATCTGAGCTTTCAACCGCTGAAACGTTTCGAGGTCCTCGCTGAATGCCCGCTCCTTGAGCGCCTCCTGTATCTCCTCGATATGAGGCTTGAGGAAATCCCGGGCTGCATGCAGCACCGGCGTTTCCCGCCATCGTCTGGCAGGCAGCAGGTCGACGACACTCAGGCAGACCGAGCGATACTTGCAGTTGAGCGGATAGTAGGGATAGGTCCGCTTTCCGGGCGGGAGGAACAGCTTGGAGAAGAACCTGGTCAGGTCTCTGTCGAGCCAGATTCCCTGCACGAAGTAGCCGCGGCCGGTCTCACCGATCCAGGTCTCGGAGATGATCTGTTCGATCCGAATGCCATCGGGATCCGATTCGGATCCTATGATACCGGTAACGGGAATCATGTCCGCCTCGACGTAGAGCCGGTCGGTGCGGTACGCGGGGCTCACGTCGTTGGAGCCGCGCTCGGTGACTTCGTGAACCGTGGGCCGAAAGGAGAGGTCGAGCCTGAGCAGATAGAGGTCGATCCTCCCTTCCTGCTCGCGGAGGGCGTAAAACGCGGGCCGTTGCACCTCGGCCGGGTCGAAGACGTAGGTGAGGCCGTCGAAAATGGCGAGTCTCCGTGCGATCAGGGTGCGGGTGAGGTCACGGAGAGCCGAGAGGTAGTCCTCCCCCGGGCTCGAATGCCGCACATCGTGGTGGATGGGAAGCGATGGCACGACAACCGGGGAGGGAAGGCGCAGGAAGAAGTCTTCGTTCTGATCGAAGTGCCGGGTAAAGGCGATCGGTTCGGCGGGCGAGACCGCGATAATCTCGTTCATGCCTGGGTCGGAGTAGCCGAGCCTGATTTCTCCCTGTACCTGCTCCATCGACGGCCACTATACCTGCAGATTACAGCGCTGTGCAATGTTGAGCCACGGAAGGAATTGGGCTACACTCGCAGGTACATGTACCGGCTCTTCGCAGCGTTTCTCATGCTTTTCCTCGTTACGGTTGTCCTGCAGGCGCAGGAGGAGGCCCCGGGAGTCGACAGCCCCGAATCCGGTGCCTCCGCCGCAGAGGATGCCTCCGTCCCCCCGGACGGTCGCAACCCCATCGGGATGGTGCTCACCGCCGAAGGCCGGCGGCTCTCGCTCTTTCGCGAGGGCAGCGTCTCTACCTACGACGCGTACCTCGAGCCGGTTGCCGGGCGCCCGGTCCTTGCCGGTGCACTCCTGCAACTCGAGGAGAATACGAGCGTCGAGCTGCAGCTGCTTCCCGCCCGCACGAGGCTCAAGCTCGGCGCCCAGGCGACCATCCGTCTCGAGGAGGTCGATGAGGCAGGCGGCGGGCGCCTCACCATGTACTTCGGGCGCCTCAGGGCAATCGTGCCGTCGTCGGCCGCGAGTGACGTGGTCGTGGAGGGCCCCGATGCCCGCGTCACGATTTCCCCCGGGAGTGACGTCGCCGTCGACGTCCTCGCCGATCCCGCTACCGCCGGCGTCTACACCGCGGTCTCGACCATCGCCGGAAGCGCGACCGTGCAGCCGCGACCGATCGATGCGGAGAGCGAGGCTACCGTCGTGGCCGGAGGGACGCGTGCACGCACCGCGCCCGCCGAAGCCGGCGTGGCGCTCGAGGTTTCCGACGCTCTCGAAGGGGAAACCGTGTCGTTCTGGGCCCGCTACAGCTTCGAGGCGCGGCCGGCCGGACCGGTGGCCCTCGAGGATCGATTTCCGGAGGCCTTCTCCTACGTCTACGGTTTCTACGGCGAGCCTCCGCAGCTCGCCGAGCCGGTGCCGGAGGCGCAACCTGAGCCTGCTCCCGAGGGCGAGCCCGCCGAGGCCGACATAGAACCCCTCCCGACGCTTCCCGAGCTCGACCTCGCGCCGCCTGAGTTCGCCGAGCGAGACCGCACCGACCTCCGAAACGGTGGGCTCGGTCTCATGGTCATGGGTGCGGTGTTCGCGGGTGCGGGGTACGGGGTGGACTACGCCGCCGACGCCTTCCTCAGCGATGCCGTGCAGCCCGACGGGGTCTCGCCCGGCACGGTGATGATGTACGCCGGTGGCGGTTTCTTCGTCACCGGACTCATCACCTTTCTGGTGTCACAGTTCTGAGCTTCAGGGTTCGGAGCTTGCCGCTGGTTCCTCGATGAGGGTGCCGTCGGTGCGCCGCCGTTCCATGGTCCGGTCCTCGAGCCGGTCGATCTGATAGATCACCCAGTCGCCGCGGCTCTGCCGCATGTACACACGATCGACACGCTCGAATCCGACGAGAATGCCCTCGCTGCCACTGTCACGGTCCATACCGGTCGGGTACCACTTCTCGTATGTTACGCGAAAGGCGCGCTCGCCCTCGGCAGGGGGACGGAGTGCCTCGAGGCGAAGATCGGCGACGCCGTATACCTGGCGTCCCTCCTCTATCGGGGGCTTGCCGTCGGCGTACCAGTCCCGGGCGTCTATGAGGCCCGAGCGCATCTCCACGGCGGTTCGCATGCGGGAGACCACGAACATGGTGGTGACTTCGCGAATCTCCGTGTTTCCGGCACCGTCCACCGTGGCGTCGGCCATGATCTCATGGTCGAGCTCGTTCATCCCGTAGTAGAAGGCCTCCACGACCTCCGCCGACGCATAGCCGGCGGTCTCGCGCGGCTCGAAGGAGCGATAGAGAATGGTTGCGGGAATGGTGCCGATGAACACCGCCAGCAGCGTGATGCCCACGTAGCGGCGCCAGTTGAGGCGGATGTGCTCCCGTCGCCTGTAGGTGCGCTCCATGCCCCGCTGTTGCGCCTGCGCCTCCTCGAAGAGCCGACCGCGTTCCTCATCGGTGATCTCCCGGTGAGTTCCATGCTGTATCCATGACTGGAATATGTCGGTCCACCCGTCGAGGGTCGGAAGCTTCCCCTCGGGATCGGCGAGGCAGCTTTGCAGGGTCTGACCTACATCCTCCATAATCTCCGGGACGATGTAGCGCGGATTGGCTACGAGGCCCGAGCGCATGCGCTCGATGAGCTGCTCTTCCTCACTATCCTCGAACGGAACCTGGCCTGTCAGGGACTGAAAGGCCAGTACGGCCATCGCATAGGAGAGATTTCGCTCGGCGTCGAGGTCGGGGTGATGGTACACCTCGTAGAACTCGCGTCGGTCCTCCGGCGACTGGAACCCCGACATGGCGCCCACGAGCTCGGGCGGGAGGAAGAGCACGCCGCCGTCGTCGAGGAATACGATGCTTCGGGCGTGCAGCACCGGCGTGGGCTGCTCCGAGGTCTTGAGCGCGCTCAACGCCCGCGTCAGTCGACTGAGGTAGGGCAGGAAGCCGTCGGCGGAGTACTGCAACACCTCCGAGAGGGTGTGCCCCTCGACGTAGTCGCCGTAGAGGTAGAGCTGCTCCGCGTGCTGCGTGAATCCGTGGATATGCCAGGTGTGAAGCTCGCCCTCGAAGACGATGGTGCCGTGGGTTCGCTTCATGCCGGTGAGCTTGGTTACCGCGAACCGGTTCGTCGGGATGTAGGTTGCAATCCCGAGAAAGGTTCCGTCATGCCGGTCTATGCGAACCAGACCTTCGGCAAGCTGTGAGAGTTCCATCTATGTGTCGTTCTCCCTGTCGGACTGCCCGACGATTTCCGTTTCGTCGAATACGGTTGCGGTGAAGACCTGTATCTCGGTCGACGGATGCCGCCAGCACTCCGGCGCGAGGTGCGCCTTGTAGCAGCAGTGAGTAAGAAACGTTTCCCGGTCCCAGCCCTGCTCGGTCGCAACCTGCGGCAAGAGCAGACCGGAGTGTCCGGAGGCGCTCAGCATCACCCCGTGGGTTCCGGGGATGACCCCCTCGGGTGAGGAAACACGGCGCAGGGGAGAAAGCACCGATATCTCGAAACGAACCGACTCGAGCTCTGGCAGGGTTATCGGGGCGAACCGCGGGTCCCGGAAGGCCGCGGACACCGCGGCATCACGTACGGTCTCATTGAGCGGCTGCCGCGCGATGACATGACCGATACAACCGCGCAGAGCCGGCTCCCCGCCACCCGGTTCGGGAACCCGAAGGGTCACGAATGCCCCGGCGGGCTGCAGTACGGTCTCACTCGGCGGATCCGGATGGGAGGGGGCATGGCCCTCGAGCTTTGCGCGCACCGCGTCGCGCGCGATCCGAATCAGGTACCGCTTGTCATCGATCGAAAGTGAAAACTCCTGGGTCACAGCACTAGGAATTTGAAGCTTTTTGTCGTTTGGGGCAAGGGTTAATTGCGGCAAGGGTCAATTGCGCGGCTGATCGAACAGGCGATCGAGGCGCTCCCGTTCCACCCTGACGGCAAGGTTCTTCTCCTGCGTCGGAATGACGAGCCCGGTCTTCCCGTGCTTCGCGCGCCGAAGGTGCTTGACCTGCGTGTAGAAGAGGTCTGCCTCACCGGCGTTCTTCGCCTTGCTGTACCACACCGCGAGGTTGCCCGCATCGAGGAGGACATCGAGGGGAACGGATTTCCCCGGTTTCGACCGGACGAAGACGTAGCCACCCGGGGCATCACGGGTGTGCAGCCAGTAGTCGTTCCCGCGGACGTAGCGGCGCAACAGCTCGTCGTTCTCCCGCGCGGTTCGCCCCACGAGGATGCGAAATCCCTGCGACTCGAACTGCAGCCCCGGCCTCTGGTCGCGCTCATCGCTCTTCTGTGCAGGCTCGAGCGACCGCGCCATCTCCCGGAGCGCCGTGAGGTCTTCGGTCTCGTCGACCTCCGCGATCTGTTCTTCGAGCTGCCGGGCTCGTCGCCGCTGGTTTTCCAGTTGCTCGTTGATGTTCTCCAGGCTCTGCTTCGCCTTCTTGTGACGCGCGTAGTACTTCTCCGCGTTCTCGTGGGGCGCGAGCTCGGGGTCGAGCTCGATGGTGGTGGGCTCGTTGTCACGGAAGTAGTTCTCGGCCTCCACCCACCGCTCGCCGGGGGAGATGCGATGGAGGTTCGACATGATGAGATCACCGTAGATCCGATACTGCTCGTGGTCCTCCGCCTCCTCCTGTTTGCGCTCCAGGTTCGCGAGGTTGCGCCGGGCACGCGAGAGCTCGGTCTGCAATCGCTTTCGCACGCCTGCAGCGATCTGCTCTCTGCGCTCCTCGTAGGCACGCCGACCGTAGACCTCCTCGAGAAACTCGTTGAAGCTCTTCTCGGGCGGATGCTCGCGCACGGTGAAGCTTTCCAGCCGTGCCCTGCGCTTTGCCTCGTCCTCCTCCGAGCGCGAGATGTCCGCCTCCGGATCGTAGCGGGCGCCTGAGACCTCGTCGCGTTTGGGGCGCCGGTAGACCGCATCGAGGACGACGCCGTCGGCGTCGGTGGCGATGACGTTGGCCGCGCCGCCCCACAGTCGGATCCACAGCAGCGTCCGTTCCCCGGCGCGCTCCACGGTGATCTTCACGATGCGCTCGCCCTCTATCTGGTAGGCGGCGACGATCCGCCCGCCCTCGAGCCGCGCGCGGAGAAACTGCTCGAAGCGCTGGGCCTTCTTCGGTTTGCCGGGCTTTCGCGAGACGCGGTGGAGGCGGGTCGCGCCCTGCTCGAGCGAAACGAGGACGTGAAACCGCTCTCCGGGGCGGTAGAGCTCGAAGACGAGGGTGCGGTAGTCGGGCTGGACCACACGCTGGACGTGGGAGTCGACGAGATCGAGCTCCTCGAGTACGAGATCGATTTCCCGCCAGTTGAGGGACACCGTCGTCAGCCTGCGTCCGCGTCAACGGCGCTCAGAAACGCGTCGGCGTCGTCCTGGGAGAAGAACACGAAGTAAATCGTCCGTGGCACGGTATTTCGTCGTGCATACTCACCCACCGCACGGTAGGCGATCTTTGCGGCCCTGTCCTTCGGGAACCCGTAGACGCCGGTGGAGATAGCGGGAAAGGCCACCGTCTGCATCGCCTCGAACGCGGCCTTGTCGAGACTGTTACGGTAGGCGGCTTCGAGGAGCTCGTCCTCCTGACTGTCGCCGCCGTGCCACACGGGCCCGACGGTATGAATGACTTTCTGCGCCGGGAGATCTCCGGCGGTGGTGACTGCCGCCTGCCCCGTGGGAAGTCCGTCGGGCCAGTCGTACGTTCGAATCTCCTTGCACTCTTTGAGAATGGCTGGGCCGCCTGCGCGGTGAATGGCGCCGTCGACGCCCCCGCCTCCCATGAGCGAGGAGTTCGCCGCGTTCACCACGGCATCAACCTCCATCTGTGTTATGTCGCCGGTCGTAATGATAAGTCGCCCGTTCAAGAGCTCGGTCATGAGAATACTCCTTGGAAATCGCTCCCTGGAAAATCGTTGTACAGATTCACTATACGAAATCGGCGTCGCCTGCGTCCACGGAGGCGCGTATGTAGCGCCTGACCTCGCCGAGGAGATAGAAGGATCCGGTGACCAGAATCGGCCGCCCGTCTCCGCCGGCAAGCGCCGCAGCAACGGCTGCACCGGCATCGGGGATGAGGGACACCGACGCCCCCGCCGACTCGAATGCCCCGGCGACCGCCTCCGGGGAGCTTTCCTTGAAGCTGCCGGGGCGGGCGATGATGACCCTGTCGAAGCCGTCTGCGAGGATGCGCGCCATGGTCTCGTGGTCCTTCCCCGCCACCGAGCCGAAGATGAGGACGCCGCGGGTGCCGAAGAGCTCGCCAAAGGTCTCGCGAAGCCGAGCGACGGAGTGGGGCGTGTGAGCGCCGTCGAGCACCACCGGCACGTCATCCGCCGTGCGGACGAGCTCGCCGCGGCCGGGAAGCCAGGTTGCCTGTATACCGCGTTCGAGCGTTGCCGCCGCCACGTCCGGGAAGAGCCGGCGGACGCAGAGGGCGGCGAGGGCCGCGTTGTCGGCCTGGGCGCCGCCGAGCATGGACAGCCGCGCCTTGAGCGAGACTCCGTCGCGGAACCCAACACGCAGCAGGGGCGGAACGATACCGGTGTCGAGCTCGAGGGTCGTGGCCTCCTCGGTGAGGAATGCCGCTTCCGCCCCCGTTTCCTCGATGCGTCGGCGCACCACCTCGAGAGCCTCGTCGGAGAGCCTGCCGATGAAGGCGGGTGCACCCTTGATGATGGCGGCCTTCTCGCCTGCGATCTTCGGGATGGTATCGCCGAGATACTCGGTATGCTCGAGCTCGATGGGTGTGATGATGCTCGCAAGCGGCGAGACGACGTTCGTCGCATCGAGGCGCCCGCCCATTCCCGTCTCGAGCACGGCGTAGCGGTAGCCGAGGCGCACGAATGCCAGGAAGGCGAGGAGGGTGAGGAGCTCGAAGGTCGTCGGCGGTCCGCCGTGAGTCTCGTGCTCGAACCGGACCTCACCGCCGCCTTCGAGGTAGGTGCGAATACGGTCGGCTTCCTCGAGAAGCACATGCTCGGGCAGGGGGCGACGTGCCGAGGTGAAGCGCTCGAGGTAGCTTTCCACGTGCGGCGACGTGTAGAGCCCGACGTCGTAGCCGGCGGCGTCGAGCATGGAGGCGACGAAGGCCGCGGTCGAGCCCTTTCCCTTGGAGCCGGCGATGTGGATGACCTCGAGCCGGCGCTCCGGGCGCCCGAATGCCTCGAGTAGCGCCTGCATGCGCTCGAGGCGGTACTCGCGCTTCATCGTCTTCGAGCGCTCGAGGTTGGTAAAAGACTCGATGTAGGCGAATGCGTCGTCGGTGTGAGAGAAGCGGTTACTCACGGCGATTCTACAGCGATTCGTCACGGCGCCGGAGCGCCTGTGCGTGGGTATGAAAGCCCTCATAGTCGGCAAGGGCAATCACGTGGTCGCGCAGCGTATCATAGCCGGCTGCGGTCACGTGGACAACCGAGGAGTACTTCATGAAGTCCCGCACCGACACCGGAGACCATGTGCGCGCGTTTCCGCCGGTGGGCAGCACTGCGTTGGCGCCGGTGGCGTAGTTCGCCAGGCTGAACACCGAGTGCTCGCCGAGGAGGATCTCCCCGGCGTGGCGAATGAGACCGAGGACGTCGTAGGGCTCGCGGGTCTGTATCTGCAGGTGCTCGGGGGCGAACGCGTTGACGATCTCCGCCGCCTCCTCCATCGACTCGCTCTTTATGATCCCTCCGTAGCCGGAGAACACGTCCTCGAGGAAGCCCCGGCGCGGCTCGGGTGCCTCTGCAACGAGCTCCGGGAGAACTTCCCGGACGGCCTCCGCGAGGGGGAGGCTGGGGGTTACGAGGATGGCCTGGGAATCGGAGCCGTGCTCGGCCTCCACCATGAGGTCGAGGGACACCTTCCAGGGATCCGCGTGGCCGTCGGCGAGGACGATGGATTCGGTTGGTCCTGCCGGAAGTCCGGTGTCCACGACTCCGGCGACCTCCCGTTTGGCGGCGGCTACGTACATACTTCCCGGTCCCACGAGCTTGGACACCGCTGCGACCGACTCGGTGCCGTAGGCGAGGGCGGCAATCGCCTGGGCGCCGCCCACGCGGTAGACTGTGTCCACCCCCACATACCGCGCGGCGTACAGGCACGCGGGGTCGACGCTGCCATCCCGCGAGGGTGGGGTGACGACGGCGACATGTTCCACGCCTGCGACCCGTGCGGGTACGGCGAGCATGTAGAGCATCGACGGAAAGCTTCCGCGGCCGTGGGGCACGTAGAGGCCCGCCGAGGGGATGGGGGTGGCGCGCTCGCCGGCGTAGACGCCGGGGCGTACCTCGGTGGTGTGGAGGCTCCGGTCGAGCTGGGCCTCGTGCACGCGGACCACGTTGTCCACGGCGAATTCTATGGCCGCTCGCACCTCATCGGAAATGCGTCCCGCCGCCGCGTCGAGCTCCTGCGGCGAGACGGCGATCGACCGGTCGCCGAGGTCCACCCCGTCGAAGCGAGCGGTGTACTCGCGCAGAGCCTCGTCCCCCCTGTCCCGGACGCCCTCGGTGATTTCGCGCACGCTTTCGCGTACACCCTCGATATTCTGCTCCGATCGCGCGAGGATCTCCGCGCGCTCCCGTTCCGTCAGCTCGGCCCACTCGTAGAATCGTATATTCATCGAGCCTACAGGCTACCGGCAGCGGGCCCGCCCGTCAACTTGCCTTTTTTGAACCAGTGCTGTAGGGTTTGTGGAAAACGTATCGAGCAAAGGTGGTCCGATGGTCATTAAACCGATGATCCGTAACAATATATGTGTCAACGCGCATCCGAAAGGCGCTCGCCTCTACGTGAATAGGCTCGTTGACTATGTACGCTCGCAGAAACGAATCGACGGTCCCGCGAACGTGCTGGTTATCGGTTCATCGGCCGGCTACGGGCTGTCGACCCGTGTCACCGCGGCCTTTGCCTCCGGCGCCAACAGCCTCGGAGTGGCATTCGAGAAGCCCGCGAGCGCGAAACGGCCGGCAACGCCGGGCTGGTACATGACCGAGGAGGTCGAGCGCCTCGCGCGCGCGGACGGCCTCTACGCGGAGTCCCTCATCGGCGACGCCTTCAGCCACGAGACGAAGCAGAACGCCATCGCGAAGATCCGCGAGAACATGGGCACCGTGGATCTCGTCATCTACAGCCTTGCCTCCGGCGTACGCGTCGACCCCGACACCGGTGAGATGTTTCGCTCCGCCCTGAAGCCCATCGGCGAGACCTACACCTCCTACACCCTCGATCCCTTCAAGGAGGAGATCCGGGAAGTGTCGGTGGAGCCTGCCACGCAGGAGGAAATCGACGCCACGGTGAAGGTGATGGGCGGCGAGGACTGGGCGCTGTGGATACAGGCCCTTCTCGACGCCGGCGTGCTGAGCGAGGGAGCGACGACCCTTGCCTATTCCTACATCGGCAGCGATTTCACCCGCCCCGTCTACCGTGACGGCACCATCGGGCAGGCAAAGGAGCACCTCGAAGGCACCGCCGGTGAGCTCGGCTCGAAGCTGGCCTCGATCGGAGGAAGCGCGCGGGTCTCGGTCAACAAGGCCGTCGTTACGCGGGCAAGCGCGGTCATCCCCGTGGTGCCCCTCTACATGACCATCCTCTTTCGGGTTATGAAGGAGAAGGGCCTCCACGAGGGCACCATCGAGCAGATGTACCGCCTCTTTGCCGAGCGCCTCTATGCCGGCGGCGAGGTCCCCGCCGATGCGGAAGGCCGTATCCGGCTCGACGACTGGGAGCTTCGAGACGACGTGCAGTCCGAGGTTCGCGCGGGCTGGGACAGCATCAGCGAGGAGAACCTCCGGGAGCTTGCCGACCTCGAGGAATACCGCAGTGAGTTCCTTCATATGCACGGATTCGGTTTCGACGAAATCGACTACGACGAGGACGTGGACCTCTAGCGGGACGTCTCCGGACGGACCTTGTCGGCAGTCACTACGATCACCATCTTATAGGAGCCTTATGTGAACATGGAGGCGTTCGTGCTGGGTACCGGCGGCATGATGCCGTTGCCCGGGCGTCATCTGACATCGGTACTGTTGCGCCGCGAGGGAGAGCTCTTCCTCTTCGACTGCGGGGAGGGCACGCAGGTGTCACTGCGTGCCCTCAATCTCCGGTGGAAGAAGATCACCGCCATTTTCATCTCTCACACCCATGCCGACCACGTCACCGGCCTGCCGGGAATGCTGATGCTTTCCTCTCAGGTCGACCGGGAGGAGCCGCTCTACATCATCGGTCCCCCGCGCATCCGCGAGTACGTGGAGATGAGCCGCCGGGTGCTCGAGATGTACATCAATTTCGATATTATCGTGCAGGAGATCGAGGACCCGCGTACCGCAGGTGAGGTATTTCCCGGAGCGGGCTTTACGGTACGCTCCTTTCCTCTCTATCATACACGTGACTGTGTGGGATACAGCCTTACCGAGGAGGATCGGCCGGGAGTGTTCCATCCGGAGAAGGCGGTCGAGCTCGGCGTTCCGCGCGGCCCCATGTGGTCGCAGCTGCAGCAGGGAAACAGCGTCTCCCTCGCCGACGGAACGATTGTCGAGCCGTCGCAGGTGATGGGCGAGCGTCGTCGGGGGCGCAAGTTCTCCTACGTCACCGATTCGCTCCGCCACCGAAGTATCGAGCGGGAAGTGAGCGGCTCGGATCTGCTCATATGCGAGGGCATGTTCGAGAAGTCTCTGCGTGAGACCTCGCAGGAGAAGCGCCACATGACGGCGTACGACGCCGGCAAGCTTGCCCGGCAGGCAGGTGGCGTGAAGCGAATGGGCCTCATTCACTTCAGCCCGCGATACACGAAGAAGGATCTGAAGCGATTGGAGGACGAGGCGCGTGAGGAGTTTCCCGCAACCTTCCTCACGCGGGATCGGCAGACCATCGAGATCCCATACGAAGAGTAGCAGGCGATAGGCAATGATACGGGTCACCGACGTCACGAAGAGCTACGGACACGTCGAGGCGGTACGGGGCGTGAGCTTCGAGGTGAATCAGGGCGAGGTCTTTGGTCTTCTCGGACCGAACGGGGCGGGGAAGACCACGATTCTTCGGATGCTCACCGGCTACCACTTCCCGACCTCGGGCACGGCAACCGTCAACGGGCACGACGTCTACACCGATCCCCTCACCGTGAAACGCAGCATCGGATATCTTCCCGAAAGCGCGCCGCTCTACACCGAGCTCAACGTGATGGAGTATCTGCAGTTCATCGCCGAGGCCCGCGCCATTCCGCCCGCCGAGCGTGACGACCACATCGACCGGGCGGTTCGCGCCTGCGGCCTCGAAGACGTGGTCTATCGCTCCATCGACAATCTTTCCAAGGGCTACCGCCAGCGCACGGGCCTCGCGCAGGCCATCATCCATGACCCGGCCATCCTCATCCTCGACGAGCCGACGACCGGCCTCGACCCGAATCAGATCATCGAGATTCGCCGGCTCGTGCGCGAGCTCGGATCGGCGAAAACGGTGATCCTCTCCACGCACATCCTGCAGGAGGTGGAGGCCGTCTGCGACCGGGTGCTCATTCTCAACCGCGGCAGAGTAGCGGCGGAGGGGACCACCGCGGAGATCGCCGCGGAAATGAAGGGAGAGGACGTATTCCTCTTCACGGTGAAGGGAGCCGGTGAGCAGCCGGTGCGCTCGGCGCTCGGCAACCTGCGCGAACTGCGGCGCATAGAGCATATCGAATCAACCGGCGTCGGGCCGGCCGCGCGCACCGACGTGCAGGTGACCCTCGGCGGAGCGCCTGAGGGCGGTCGGGAGGCCGGCACCGAGGGGCCGGAGGGCGGTGAGCTCATTTTCGACTGGGCGGTCTCCGAAGGGTTCAAACTGGTCGGCCTCGAGCGCAAGCGCTACAGCCTCGAGGATGTCTTCATCAGCCTCACGACCGAAGGGCAGCCATCATGACGCGGCGTGCATACGAGATCATCACTGCGGCCCTGACCATCGGCATCGTGGTCCTGGTCGCGCTCAACAGTGCGGTCTTCTTCTTCCGCCTCGACCTCACCGAGAACAACGCGTTCACCATTTCGGAGGTCTCCCGGAATCTCTTTGCCGAGATCCCCCAGGAGGTCACCATCACCTACTACGTCTCCGACCGGCTCAGAAACCGTGCCGTGGAGACGCAGCAGATCATCGACATCCTCAACGAGTACGCGGCGTACTCCCGCGGTCGCATCAATGTGCGCGTCGTGGATCCCAAGGAGAACGAGGCCGTCGAGCGCGTCGAGGAGCTCGGCGTCGTGCCGCAGCAGATACAGGTCATCGAGGAGGACCAGCAGAGTCTCGCCGTGGTCTACACGGGGGTGGTCGTGGAATATCTCGACGACTACGAGACGCTGCCGGTGGTATTCGATCCGGGAACGGTTGAATACCGCCTGACCTCTACCATTCGTGACCTCGTGCAGGGGGAGCAGGATGTCGTCGGGGTCCTGCTCGGAAAAGAGGGTGAGAACCTCGAGAACAACTATAGCCTCCTCGCCAATCAACTCTCTCAGAGCTTCGAGGTGCGAACGATCCGCCGGGGAGAGGAGATCCCGCCGGAGGTCACCGTGCTCTTCGTCATCGGGGGACCCGGTCTCGACGAGTTCGACCTCTTCCCGGTGGATCAGTACCTGATGTCCGGGGGCAGCGTCCTCTTTGCAGCGGAAGGGGTGATGGTTGACGCGCAGCGCGGTCTCTCCGCGAGTGTACCGGAGGACATGCCCATCCTCGATCTGCTTTCCTCCTACGGGGCGCGTGTGGAGCAGGAGCTCGTTCTCGACACCTTCAACCGCCGGATCCCCGTGCGCCGACCCTCGGGGCAGGTGACGGTACAGACGCTCGAGCCCTATCCCCACTGGGTGAGCATCCGCGGATCGGGGGCGGACCGTGAGAACCCCATTACCGCCCGCTTTCCGGGGCTCGACCTCTACTGGCCGTCTCCGATCACCGTGACCGCCGATAACGCGGAGGTGCTGCTGGAGACCTCTCCCGAGTCCTGGCTGCTGCAGGAGCAGTTCCCGATCGACCCGAGCCGGCCGGTTGCCTTCGAGCGCAATCGCTCCGACACCCGCGGCCGGCACGTGGTCGGGGTAGCTCTCACCGGTGAGCTCGAAAGCTACTTTGCCGACGGCCGGATCCCCACACGAGAGGGCGAGGAGCGGGAGTGGAGCTCCCCGGTCACCTCGACCGACCGGGCACGGGTGGTGGTGATCGGCGACTCCGACTTCGCGAGCAACCTCATCCAGTACACCGAGAGCACCTACAACCTGGAGTTCGCGGCGAATGCCCTCACCTGGCTTTCGAACGACGAGGATCTTCTGCAGATCCGCACCCGGACCACCCGCGATATGCGGCTCTCCGCCATCGAAGAGCCCGGGTTGAAGCGAAGCATCGTCCGGGTTGCGGAGGTCATCAACATATACGTCATGCCGCTGCTGGTCATCGCCTACGGCGTCGTTCGCTTCATGCGCCGCCGCGAGCGCGCGCACGGCTCGCACGCCGGGGGCCGGAACGAGAGCGAGGCAGAGTGATGGCACCGAGAACGAAGCTCATCATCCTTTCTTCAGTGTTCGTCATCCTGCTGGCGACCTACATCGGAGGATCGCTCAGGATCTCCCGCGCCGGAAGGTCTCCGGTGGCCGGTGAGCCACTGGTTTCCGAGGCGATGGTCTCCGAGGCGCGGGCGGTTCGGCTGTCGGGACGCGGCGCAGGCACGGTGCTGCGCGAACGCGCGGCCGGGGAGTGGGCGGTACGCATCGGGGACGGACTGTTCCCCGCCGATCACGAGCGCGTGGAGGGCTTCCTCGAGGCGCTCGCGGGACTGCGGTCGGTTCGCGTTGCGGCTCGTGGCGAAGAGTACTTCGAGGATTTCGGGGTCGACGAGGAAGCTGCGCGAGTCGCAGTGCTGCTCGACGAGAACGACGAGGTGCGCGCCAGGCTCCTGTTCGGGGATGCCGCGGCAGGGGGCGGGCGGATGTATGCGCGGATCGGGGATGCAACCGACGTGCTCATCGTCGATCGTGACATCGGCTTCTACTTCGGCCAGCAGCCGCCCTACTGGTCGGACCTTCGGCCGCTCCCCGATGACCTCCGCGCCGCAGGTATTACCCGGCTCACGGTGGAGGCGGACCTCAGAATCGACCCGGACACCCGTGTCGTGGACAGTTTTACCGTATTCCGCGAGCCTGCCGACGGCGCCTCCTCGTGGCGGCTCGCGACCGGTGATGGAAACCTGCGGGAGGAGCTCAACCAGGATGAGGTCGAAATCTGGGCCAGGCGCATCGCGGAGCTCGAGGCGGCAGCCTTCGTTGCCGACCCGCCGCTTGATGCCGGACTCGAGGAGCCTCGGGCACGGCTCATTTTCGAGGACGAGAACGGCCGGACCTTCCAGCTGAGAATAGGCGACCCTGCAGGAGAGTCCCGGTTCTACATGCGGGTAGAGGGGCCCGGGGTGGACACCGCGGACGACGGGGAGCCGTATCTCTACTCCGTGGGCGCCCGGCAGATCAGGCAGGCATTCCGAAATCGGGACGCCATTGTTCAGTCTGCCGGCGGCAACTGAGCCGGAGTCTACGCTTCGGTCTCGCTCAGGTACTGACGATAACGCTGCGGGTCGGGACTGAAGCCCATGACCCGGCCGGGAATCTCACGTGCCTTCACCAGAGCCTGACGGGCCTCGCGCATGAGACGACCTCCCTCGACGAGGCGTCCGTTGCGGGAGCTGAGGCCGAATGCCGGTCGGCCCGCCGAGCGCGGAACGCGTGCGTCACTGTTCTCCCCCGCCGGCCCCGCGCTGCGGTGCTGGAAATCCTCCACCAGCCTGATGGCCTCGTGCAGATTCACGTTCGGGAACAGGATGCAGAAACTGCGCCTGCCGTACTCGAAAATGAGATCCTCGAAACCGAAGAATCCCAGCAATGCGGAGGCCACCTCACGATAGGTGTCGCTGCCCCGGTCGAGCTTGGGGTACTCGATGAAGCAGATGCTGAGGTCCTGGTCGTTGGCCGCGGCGCGCTCGAGCTCGAGGCTGAGGCGTTTCTCCAGATGTGCCTCGGGACTGAGCCCGCTCTGCGGAGAGAAGAGCCCCGTGTCGATTTCGTCGGTCTTACCTGCAGCCGCCGGCGGAGGCTCGGAGTCGGGCCCGGGAGCAGGCCCGGTCGGAGCCCGGCGACTCTCCGCGGCAGGCCGGTGGGCGGCCGCGCCCTCGGGTGGCGCCGGGCCGGACGACGCGGCCGCGGCAGGCCGCTCGGTGCCCCGGGGAGCTGGGCGCAGAAGCGTAATCACCGCCAGGATCACGGTAAGCAGCGCGAAGGCGAGCACCGCGATGAGGGCATCGCGCAGCAGGGTGAAGATATCGCGGCGGTCGAGTACGGTATAGACGCCTTCGAGAATGAGTGAGGACCCATCGGGTAACCGCACGGAGCCCGAGAGGCGAGCCTGGGTCACCCGGTCGTAGGTGAAACGCGGTACCTGCCGGCCGGTCTCGTCGAGGATACGCCTGTCGCGTGCCCACAGATACTCAACGTTCTCCTGCAGGCCGTAGGCGGCGAAGGCCGCTACCCGGTCTGCGGGAGGACTCGCGCTGCGAAATGCCTGCTGCACCACCCGGGAAATCGGGATGTCGGTCTCAGCGGCCAGGTCGCGTATCTCTGTCTGCACGAAGCGAAAACGTTCCCGGGCCTCGGTGAGGTTCGCCTCTCGCACCGACCCGAGCCGAACCAGCAGAACGGTGGCCACTGCGATGAAGAACACGACGGTGACCACGGTGTAGACCAGTGCCAGACCCCGCTTCATGGTCCCGATTATAGCTTAAAATGGAGATTCGTGCACATCCTTTGATTCCCGGGGTCGCATGCTTGTATGCTTTAAGAGGAGGAAACGCCCTATGCTTCGCAGTCGTACGCTCCCGCCGGGATGGTACCCGCAGCGGGAAGATGCCGTAAAACGGCAGCTTGAACAATGGCAGGATGCCGCCGGCGATGAGCGCCGCTTCGAGGCGGTGGTGGTTCCACATGCGGGCTGGGACTTTTCGGGTGAGCTGGCGTTTCGCACCATGCAGCGTCTCCTTCCCGATCCGGATGTGGTCGTCGTGGTGGGTGGACATCTGCGTGAGGGGAGCTCCGTGCGTATGGCCCCGGAAGAGGGATACGAGACCCCCCTCGGTCCCATCGAGGCGGAAACGGGTCTGCGGGCATTTCTCGAAGCCCGTCTGGAGATTGCCGACGACACCGTGCCCGACAATACGGTCGAGGTGCAGCTCCCGATGGTGAAGTTCCTGTTTCCCGCCGCGCGCGGCGCCTATCTCAGGTCTCCTCCCGATGAGCAGGCGCTGCGGCTCGGCGAAGAGCTTGCCGCCTACGCCGGGGGGACCGGACGGCGCGTCGTGGTGATCGGCTCCACCGACCTCACGCACTACGGACCCAATTTCGGGTTCACGCCGAAGGGCATCGGTGAGGACAGTCTCAGATGGGTCCGCGAGGAGAACGATCGGGAGTTTCTCGATGCAACCGTCGCCATGGATGCGCGCAGGGCTATCGATCACGCGCTTTCGAACCACTCCGCCTGCTCACCCGGGGCCGCCGCAACCGCCGTAACCTTCGCCTACAGCCGGGGTGCGCGCAACGGCGTACTCATCGGGCATGCAACGAGCTACGAGAAGCACCACGATGTTTCCTTCGTGGGCTACGGTGGTGTCGGCTTCGCCGCCTGAGCGGCGGTGACCGAAGGCTGAAGCGAGTCGGTGGCGCGGCGGCGCGGCGGTCGGGGGCGGCGGCGCCGCGGTCGCGGGCAGCGCCGGCGCCGTCAGTGGGTCCGGGCAAGCACCCGTGAGAGTCGCTCGGCTGTCCAGCTCAGCGCCTCGTCGAGGACCTCCCGAGTGCGCCTCACGTCGAGCTCATCGCCCATGAAGGCGGCTGCGGCGGGCAGAATGCTGTACCACAGCTCCCGGTATTCGTCGCCCGCCTCGCCGAGCAGTCGCGCCGCGGAACCCTCCGGAACCGACAGGGCCGAGACCGCTTCACCATACTCACGGAGCCAGTCGACCCGACTCGAGATGGAGGGCACCGCGAACCGGCGTACGCTCAGGCTCGGCTTTCCACCTGCACCCGCAGCCGCAGCCGCCTTCTGCGCCGCCATCGCCCGCTGCGTCGGCGGCGGGCCGAATATCACCTCGGCATCGAGCGTTGCAATCTGCTGCTCGAGGTTTTCGCGGTAGCGCGAAAGCCTGGGTGCTCGATACACCCGCCGTCCCGCCTCCTCGGTCGAAGTGGTCTGAGGATCGGCGAGTACCATCTGCATGAGTGCCGATTGCGTCGGGTGAAACCTCGTCTCGGTGCTCCGGAAATGGGGATAGAGGTAGCTATCGCGCGCGTACGGCGCGCCGTCGGGGTAGGCGAGGTCGGCGCCGAGAAGGTGGATTCGCCGCGCCCGGAGGGAGATCGCCACCGAAATCGCCGCCTGGGTGACGTTTCCCCCTGCGCCGTCGATGGTCGGGAGCTCGGAGAAGCGTCTGCCCAGCAACCGGGCAAGTGGGTAGGCGGTGGTTGCGAGCACGGCACGGGCGGCGTGACGCACCACCGTAGGCGCGGTGCTGAGATCGGCAACCAGCGGGACCCGACGGACTGCCGCGCCTCCGCTGAGCAGGTGGTGATAGGTCACCTGCTGGCAGTCGAGGGAGACAACCGCGGCGGGACGAACGCCGCGCTGCAGCAGTGCCGGGGCGGCGGTGTCGGTGGAAATGACCGGAATGCGGGGGTCGAGACCGACGACCTGCTCCTCGAGCGACGGGCCCGCCGCCGCGACGACCATCGTGTTGGCAGTCCGGAAATCAACTGTGGCGGGCGGAAGTGTCGTAAGATTCCGGATTGCGTTCGAGAACCAGCGGCGACCGAACCTCTGCTGCACCGCTACATCGGCAAGTTGTCCGCGGGCCGCTGCGCCCACGGCCCCGAGGGTTTCCCGGGATTCCTCGGCTCGCGGACGCGCACCCTCCAGGTGAAACGCACCGTGGATGACCGGGAGGTAGGTCTCGGATACCGCTCGCGCGGCGCTGTCGGCGTCGGCACGAGGTCCCGTGCGGAAATGGAGCCGCGGATCCGACAGTGGGGAGCGCAGATCCCGCGACTCGAGTGCCGCGCGAAGGAACGCGGGCCGCGGCTCTATGACCAGCAGATAGGCGAGCTCGGGACGCTCGAGAAGGATCTCGACCTCGTAAAAGAGTCCCGGCCCCCACACGACGACGTAACCGGCGGCGGCGGAGATTGCGGCCGCGGCCCGTTCGGCCTCCGCGCGCGGATTGACACGCGAGTGGAGGTATGGACCCGGAGCGCCGTTTATCCGCAGGCGCGCGCACGGCTCGCCGCTTCGCGCGTCCTCAATCAGCAATTCGCCGCGAGGGGAGGCGGAGTCGAGCGCTGCGGTAAGTTCGTCGTCACGGCCTGCGAGGGCTGCA
>CAYOFA010000019.1:2053-10960 GCA_964402885.1 uncultured Spirochaetaceae bacterium | reverse complement strand
GCGCCACCCGGCAAGGACGGTTCGAAGGGCGGAGATTCGGTCGCCCCGTGATGGAAGTTGAAGCGGCTCCCACGCCGTTTGCGCCTGCCGTGCCGGGCCGCTCGCACCGCCGCCGACGGCGGGACGCTCTCCGGAAGCGACGGGCTCTATTCCGATGTCGATCGGCGAGGGCGAGAGACGGCGCAGTCTCCGGGTGAGCCGCGTCGGCAGGCTTCGAAACCACGCAGCGTAGATCTCGAGGCTTCGCTCCACCCTCACGCGCTGCGACCGGGGGTGGCGGCGCCGTTCCTGCAGCGGCTCGCTGCGCTCGAACGCGTCGGCTGCGAGCTGCGAGTACAGGGGCCGGAGCCGGTTCTCGTACCGCCGGAGGTAGGGCTCGAAGGCATGCGGCGTGGCGTGTGCCCGGATATCGTCGCGCGAGAGGTCGAGCCCGGCCAGGTACACGGTGCCCGGCGAGCGTGCGAGGGCAAGCAGTGTCGCGGTCGCCGCGACGGTGCCCGTTTCGCCCGTGCGTGGCGGTTCGATACCGAGAGCCGAAAAGAGCTCGTTCTCCAACCGTGTGCCCTGATGGAAGAGGATGGGGGCGGAGCGAAGTTCCCGCGGCGGCAGCGCCGCGGTGGCGGGCATCATGATCGGCGGCGTCTCCGCGGTGGCCGCCCCGGCGGGTGCGCCACGGGCACGCGGGGCCGATGCGAGGTGGAGGGTCGCGTAGTACCCGGCATCCTGGTGCACGATGAGATCCGGGGTGATGCCGCGCGCGTGCAGTGCGGGGGTCGCCGAGGAGAGCGCCCACACTTCGATGCGGGAGCGGTTCTCGGCGATCCAGAGACAGGAGCGCTCGATGCCGGGTCCTGAGGCGGCAATGCAGATCGGCTTCGTGCCCGAACCTGACGCTCGCGCGCTCTCTGAGAACAGCAGGGTTCGTACCGCATTTCGAATGTACCGGCGCCCGAAGAATCCGGTGGTAGCCACATCCGCATTGTAGCGAGCGACGACCTCCCGTAACGCGGCGCGCGCCGCCTCGGCCGCTCGAGGTGCCGCGCGAAGCTCAGGCTCCCACTCCAGCAGCTCGAGTCCGGCCACGTCGGCCGGACCCATGGCGCGGGCGAGGAGCTCAGCAGGATCACCTGCGGAGAGATCCACGTACACATCGATGGCCGGCCGGTGCTCGGTCTGCAGGGCGTTCAGGGCCGAGACTGCTATGAGATGACATTCCGGCAGCCGCTGCCTGATGACCGAGGCGAGATACCCGAGTCCGGTACCGAGAAGCAGCACCGTCGCCGGTCGGGGCGTCGGCCCGCCCCGGGAGTCGTGTCCGAGGGCGCGGTCGAGGTAACGCTCGGCTTCTCGCCGGGGGTCGTAGCGGGAGTGAAGCAGGCCACCGGGAACGGAGGCCGTGAGATCACCGCTCTTTGCGCGAAAGAGCTCCAGCATGCCTACAGGAGCTCGGAAAGGGCCTCGTCGACGCTCTCGCTCTCGTGGTCGACCGGACGAATTGTCGCGTTGAGATCCGGCGGGGACTCGATTTCGTCGAAGAGCTCGCAGAGCTTGAGCGATATCTGTTGCAGTATCATCGCGGGGTTGAGTGCCTCGTCGCTCGCTACGATCAGGATCACCTTGCCGGCCGCGCTGGTTCCCACCGTAACGACCTCCGAAACCATCACCGCTATGACGCGCAGAACGTCCTGCCGGATGCGATATCGGTCAAGATCCTCCACCCCGGCACCGATCCGCTCGACAAGGCCGTCTATGTCGAATCGCAGCAGCACCGCACGCCCGCGCTCCGGAGCAGGAGTTTCACCGGCCATCGCCTGCAGCTCGCTCTCGTCGAGGATGGCCCGATCGCGGGCACCCTGCAGCCGGGCTTCGCGATTCTCGAGCAGGATTGCGCTTACGGGGCGCGCTATGGCGGAGAAGGCGACGTCGAGCACCGTTGATGAGGTAGCAAGAAAAGGGGAGGAGGCGATGACGAGCAGGCCGTAGAGCCGAGCCTCGCCACCAAAGGGGACCAGCGCGACGCGCTCGAGGCGATCGTACTCACGCTGTGAAACGTACGGTTTGCACGCCCGCAGCCCGTTCCCTTCGAGTATCGTGGCCGCAGCATTCCCGTCGAGGATGCGCTCGGTGAGCTCGGGAACGGGGATACGAAGACGGTGTTCGGTGGTTCTGTCGAGGCCGCGCATTGACCACGGGGCAAGCTCTCCCGACTCGGGGTCGGGGAGGAGCAGTGCTCCCCGTGCTATCTGAAGACGGTCGGCAAGGACCCGGAATACGCGAACCGGTGTTTCGAGGGTGTTATCCAGGTCGGCGAGAGCGTCGAGGATGCCTCGTACCGCTTCGCCGAGGTCAGGTGCCGCAGCGGCGGTTCGCTCGGCCAGAAGCTGGTCGAGGGCTTTTTTTTTTCGTCTTCAGCGCCGGCGGAGTGATCGGGGGCGGTGTGGGCTGCAGAGTCCTTCCTGCGCTCGTCAGAGGATGTGCTTTCGGTCGAAAGGACGCGGTTGTAGAGACCCATTTCTATTCACTCTCCAGGCCGAGCTCTTCGAAAAGGCGCTTGTAGACCTCGAAGTGCTCGGAACGTGCGAACTCCTGAATCTTTTCCTCGGGAAGGGATTCGAGGAGCTGATCCATATAGGAGAGGACCGAGCGAATCTCCTGCTTGAGATTCTCGGGTAGCTCCCCGGCCTCCGAACCGCCGGACGGAGCGCCGGTGCCTGCCTGTTGCGCCGGCGCCGGCTCGGACTCGGCCGCAGTCGCTGCTTCGGCTTCGAGCTCTTCCTCTTCCATGTCGAAATCGAAGTCACTCAGTTCTTCAGCTTCGGCCTCATCCTCGCTCTCTTCGGGTTCCTCGCCCTCTCCTGGTATCTCCAGCACCGGTTCGCCCAGCTCGGTCTCAAAATCTTCAACAGCGGTGTCTGCGCCGGCAAATCCGGCCCCGCCTTCGTCCTGCTCCTCGTCGGGCAGCTCGATTTCGATGGAGTCGATATCACTGGTGTCCGGTTCTTCCTCTGCGCCGGTCGGCTCATCGGAAAGCTCTTCTATGTCCGCGAGCTCGGAATCCACGTCGAGGTCGGCGAGGGCGTCGAGGTCGCCCTGGTCGGAGGAACCGGTGAGATCGTCGAACTCCACCGAGAGCTCCTCCTCGGACGATGCTTGCGCGGGCTCGCTCGCGGCGGGAGCCTGCGGTTCCTCGGTCGCGGCCTCTTCCTCGCCTCCGAGGTCGAGATCCAGTTCTTCGAGTTCGTCACCCTCTTCTTCCTCGAGCTCCGCTTCCTCGGGCTCGAGTTCCTCGAGAGCGGATTCACCGGTCATGTCCTCGAGGGTAATCTCCTCGATAGGCGCGCCGGCTTCTTCCGTCGTCGCCTCGGCGCCGCGTTCGGCCTGCCCTTCGGCTTCGGGAGACAGGCTGTCATCGAGCCTGAGGTCGAGATCGTCGTACTCGGTGGGTTGCCCACGCTGCTCGGTGAACTCGGCGGTGTCGAGTATGTGGTCGAGCTCGTCACCGGTGAGGGCAATGGTCTCGTCCTCGTCTTCCTCTTCCTCGAAGAACCCGCCCTTTTCACCGGCAGGGGTCCCGAGGGAGACTTCCATATCCTCCGAGCTTTCTTCGCGGCTCTCCCGATGCTCCGGGGTGCCACCGCTTCTCAGAGTAGCAAGTTCCTGCTTCAGCTCATTGAGCTCGTTCTTGATGGCGAGCAGTTCCTTCTCTATGTTGACGAGAACGGACGATTCGTCTCGTTCGCCTTCACCGCTGTACCCGGCTGTGGCCATGACATCCTCGGTATCGGAAGTCTCATCTTCCAGCTGATCTTCCAGCTGATCGGTTTCCTGCTGATCGAAGCTCTCGAGATCCCGTGATTCCTCTTCGTCGAGGACGGATGCAAGCTCGGCATCTATCGTCTCCTCGTCGTCTTCGACAACGGGGAGCGGTGTCTCCTCTTCCTCGTCCTCGCCGCTGAGCTCGGGGAGCTCCTCGGTGACGTCCTCATCCTCGTCGAAGTCGAAGTCCTCGAAGGGCTCATCACCGGGGATGGACTCGAGGTCGAGCTCGTCTTCCTCGATATCCTCGGGTTCCTGAGCCTCGGATTCCTGCTTGCTTTCCGCGGCCGAGGGCTCTTCGGTCGCCGCTTCGCCGGGCATTTCTTCGCCGAGGTCGAGGGCAAGGTCTTCGAGCTCAGCGTCGATTTCCTCATCATCGAAGTCCACACTGAGCAGGTCTTCGGAGACCTCTTCGTCGAGATCATCGAGGTCGGCCAGGTCGCCGGCGCCACCCTCAGCCTGTGCCGGGGGTTCTTCCGCTGTGTCACCTGTGCCTTGCTCGACGCCGCCGGCTTCCTCCGACTCCACGCTGAGAACCTCACCGTCGAGTTCGAGCGGCATTTCTCCGCTGTCCTCACCGGTATCCTCGAGGTTCGAAAAGTCGGCCTCGAGATCGGCGAGGGCATCCTCTTCTTCGTCGGTGAGAAGTGTATCTGCATCGGAAGGCGCGAACTCATCCTCGGAGAGGTCGTCGAGCTCGAAATCGGGGGCCTCGCCGGCCCCGGCCGTGTCCTCTCCCTCTTCGACGTCTTCCGGCCCTGCTTTCACCCAGACGCCGTAGCGTTCGAAATCCTCAGAGTCGGGAATATCGGGGTATGAGGGGCCATTGGCTGCCGAGTGATGGGATGCCTTCTGTTCGTCGGACATGAAAAAATCTCCTGGAAGAGCCGGCGTCTGTCAGCATTATTTATCGGCATGAGCCATACAACAGTTAACCGACGCTAGGAATCTACTTCAGCGTCATCTACCTGTCAATATTAAAGTCGGCGGGCGAACGGGTCGTAAAATGAAGGAGTGAAACTTCTCGTGCCGCTGACGGTCACCATCTTAACCTATCTCCTGTTCTCCCTCGTTTGGGCCGACTACGGCGTCCTCGGCTATGCGCAGCTCGATGCCTACAGGGGCCGGCTCGAGTCGAACATAGAACGACTCGAAGACCGGCGGGCCGAGCTGTCCACGGAAACCCGATCTCTGCGAACCGATGCCGACCGCATCCGCATGGAAGCGCGGCAGCTCGGCTATTATCGGGAAAGCGAGGGGCTGGTGAGGCTCGAGGGCTACGACCCGCAGGCCGTCGCGACGAGCCCCGGTGCGCTGATCAAGCGTTCGGCCGAGCGAGGTGACCGACGCGATTATGCCGCGATCATTCGTGCTGTCGCGGCCAGCGCGGGCCTTCTTGCCCTCTTCGCGATGCTCCTGCTCGAGCAGCGTGAGCGCCGCTGATCAAATGAGCGCCGCTGATCAGCGGATGCGCCGCGCCTCGAGGTAGTAGCGCTTCTCGAAGCTCTCTCCCATGGAAAACATCTTTCGCGGCAGTGGCCCGCTTGTAACCACGCGCGGAAACAGCAACTCCCGCTCGAGTCCCGGCATGACGATACCCACGCCGCCTTCCTCGTCCGCTATGCGCTCGAGCTCCGCGGTTCCGTGGATGTAGTCGACGGTGATCCGATCATCCTCCTGCCGAAGCCGCTCGATCTCCGCCTCCACCCGTTCCTGGGGCAGTGCAGTGTCGTCGCCGGCGGCCGTGAATACGGCCGCACCGTCGCCGTGGACAACGCAGAACGCGTCGGCTGCGCCGCGAGTCCGCTCGATGGCGTTCGACCGGTCGGCGACCTCTTCCCAGCTCTCGCCGGCAACATTCTGCAGCGCCGTCCGAACCCGCGTCGCGTCGGCGCCGAAGAGGATGCGGTGGATCGGCTCGATGGTAAGGGCGGGGTCGTAGAGGTTGACGATTTCCACCAGGGCGTAGCGTCCCGGGTGTGTGTCGGGGTCGGCACCGGCGGCTTTCTCCTGTTCCCACACACCCTTCGCCGAGGCAAGAGAGTGGTTGCCGTCGCCGACCGCAAGCAGAAGCTCATCGTCGCTGCCATAGCGGCAGGCGAGCTGCACGGGGTCGGCAAGTGCCGCGAGAGGCGCAGCCATGGCCTCGAGGGCCGGCTCGTCCTCTACCGCGTGCCCGCGGATATGCCCGCCACCGAGCATGAGATCGGTGTCGTAGAGCGGGCGAAGCGTCGTGCGCACCGCCTCGAGGGCACCGAAGACCGTATTGTCGGGGTCGTCGAGGAGAAGCATTACGTGCGGCAGCTCGAGAGGGGCGCCCGCTCTGATACGCTCGCGGACGGGGAGGCGAGAGAGGATGGTCTCCTCGGTGGCCCGTATGAGACTGGTGGAGCCGGGTGCGTAGTCGTATCGCTCGAGATCGATGGCCACCACCAGGCCGCGGCGGGGCTCCTCGCCGCGGGTGAAGCGCTCGGTGAAGACCGCAAGCGGGCCGTGGGGCTCGAGAAGGCCGTCTGCGAGGTAGCGTTCCATGCTCTCGCGAATGGCGGAAATGCGCGCATCCATGTCGCCGTCCTCGAGGTAGACCTCCGGAAATACGAGATTCAGGGTCGAGGGCGAGTCGTCGGCTGTCTGCTCGACCTGCCGCCAGTAGTCGGGATTGGAGGTGTGCTGATCGCAGGCGATGACCGCCCATTTCGAGAGGTCTACTCCATCGCGCGGGAGAAGAATCTCGGGGACGAGGATCCCGAGGCTTTTGAGTCGTTCGGTGGCGTCTGACATGGGCCCAGCGTATATCGAGCGGCGTGAAGTATCAAGCTCAGCTCAATTCGCCGCGTCGGGCCGGTAAACGCGAATGAGGTAGCCCGGCTCCACGGGAACGCCCGGGCGAATGAAGCCGCGGGCGTTGTGGTTGACCGCAGCGGTGGCCGCGCCGTCCTCGTCGAGAAGCTCGAATCTGTCGTCTTCGATGAAGGGAACGTCGGGGCCGAGGAGCTCGACGCGCATGCCGGTCTCGATGCGGTTCTTGAGGTGCAGCTCGTAACAGCCGGGGCTGCGCTCGGCACCAACCGTGCCGAGGAAGGTATAGTCCCGGCTGTACTCGGTCTCGGTGGGCACCTCGATCTCCTCGCGGCTGAAGTAGAAGCCCGTCGATGACTCCCGACGGCTGACGTTGTCGAGCTCGGCGACGAAGGCGGCAGTCTCAGCGGCCCCGGGAGAGCCGGTGAGGATGTGGTCGAGCTGCTTGCGATAGGCGCGCGTTACCACGGCGGTGTAGTAGGCCGACTTCATGCGCCCCTCGATCTTCAACACATCAACCCCCGCATCACGCATCTCGGCGAGGTGGTCAATCATGCGGATATCCCGGGATGACAGGATGGAGGTGAAGTTCTCCCCCTCGAGCACCGGATAGAACTCGCCAGGGCGCTTCTCCTCCTCGATGAAGTAGAGGCGGTCCTGCGGCCGGTATGACCAGCGGCAGGAGTGCGCGCACCCGCCGCGGTTCGCCGAGCGGTCGGCCATCCATGCGCTGAGAAAGCAGCGGCCCGAGTAGGCGAGGCACATCGCGCCGTGTACGAAGGCCTCGAGCTCCACATCGGGGACGGAGGCGCGAATCGCCGCGATCTCGTCGAGGGAGAGCTCGCGGCCGAGGACGATGCGGCTGAAGCCGATGTCACGGTAGAACTTCGCCGCCTCGGAGTTTACGCAGTTCGCCTGTGTGGATAAATGAAGCTCCGCCTTCGGGACGTACCGGCGGAGCAGGGGAATGATGCCGGGGTCGCTCACGATGAAGGCGTCGAAGGGGAAGGCTGCGATCGCCTCCATGCGCTCCTCGAGGCGGGCGAGATCTGCCTCGTGGAAGTAGACGTTGAGCGCACAGTAGAGCTTTCGCCCACCCTTGACCCGGGCGACGGCGCGGGGGTCGGCGAGGTCGAAGTTGTCCGCCCTCGCGCGAAGCGAGAAGGACTCTACCCCGGCGTAGGCGGCATCGGCCCCGTAGCGATAGGCTGCTTCGAGTTTTTCAAGATTCCCGGCCGGTGCAAGTAGTTCCATTCAGGCTCCTGCCACGCAGAGCGGCACGCGCATCTCGCCCGGGCGCAGGCCCCCGTGGATGCCGCGGTGGCGGATCGATTGCCGGCCGGCGGAGACGTATTCGAGCAGCGCCGGCCGCTCGGCGACGCCGATGTGTGTGCCGAACCGCCCGCGCACTTCGGGGTCGATGCCGTCGGGACCGAAGAAGCCCGCTTCGGCAAGCAGATCGGTCGGAACCAGCCGGAAGGCGGCGCCGGCCTCGCTTTGATCGAGTGCCCCGCGAACCTCCCGTTCCGCGCCCTCCCTCACGTGGAAGACGGGGTTCGTGCCTTCTCCGGTGGGCGGGAGGAGGAGGGCGTCGAGGAGCGGGTGGCCGTCCTCGATGATCTCGTGGAGCGTGCGGTCGAGGTCGACGAGACCGTGATCGGCGGTGAGCACCACCGCGACGTCGGCGGGTACGCGGGAGGCAAGACGCTCGAGGCCGCGGTCGAGCTCGCCGATGACGGTGTGGGTTTCCGCATGGTCTGTTCCCCATTTGTGAATCGTCGAGTCCACGTGCGGCAGATAGACGCTCAGCAGGAACGGCCCTTCGGCCGAGCGTGCCCGGCGGCCGGCCCGTCGAAGGGCGTGGCCGAGGCTGCGGTACGGGGAGATGGGGGTCTCCGCTCTCGTCCACCTGGCGAAGGGTGAATCGACGATATACCGCGGCAGGAGCGAGCTCACCGCCACCATGTCGGTCTGATACATACTGCCCACGGGCACGATCTCGCCCATGTCGACCCGAAGTGCGCCGGCGTCGGCGTTGGTACCGCGTTCGCTGAATGTCACCGCGCAGAGCGTGCGCGCGAGCCGCGGTATGTGGGTCCACCAGCCGGTAACACCGTGTGCTCCCGCCCATGTCGCCGAGGCGAGGCTGGTGAGGGCGGTTGCCGTCGTTGAGGGGTACACCGAGCGAAGCTCGCCCTGCATCGTCCCCTCGAGAAAGCCGCCCGGCGCGCTCCTCTCGATCTGCTCGACGCCGAGCCCGTCGGCAATGACGAAGACGACTCCGCGCATGCG
>CAYOFA010000019.1:0-1953 GCA_964402885.1 uncultured Spirochaetaceae bacterium | reverse complement strand
GCGAGGTCCACGATGTTCGCAACGTCGGGATCACGGGGGCTGAGCAAGTCCGCGGTCTCGATGAATCCCGAGAGCTCGACAGGGGTCATTTCCGCTTCCGGCGAAGCTCGGCTTCATGCTCGTTCCAGAACTCGAGCATGTGCTGTTGCAGGCCGTCGAAGAAGACGGCTTCCATCTCGGTTGCGGTCCGCCCGATCCATCGGAAATGCCAGGGCTCGTAGCTGTAGCCGGTGAGCTCCTCGTATCCGTCGGGATAGGACATGGAAAACCCGTAATCGCCGGCATGTGCGGCAAGCCACTGTCCGGCTGCGGTGTCTGCGAACTCGAGGGTGATGCTTCCGAAATCCACGGCGGTGCCGAGCTGATGCTGCGAGGTTCCGGGACGTGCGGACACCCGCGCGGCCTGTTCCTCGCCGAGGTTCTCCACGTGTCGCTCGAAGAGCCCGGCCTGGTACTCGTAACTGCGGTAGGTGGAGGAGATCGGCAGCAGAATGCCGTCCTGTCGCGCCGCCTCGGTCATGGCGAGGAGGTCGGGGATGAGAACGGCCCGGAGTGAGAGCCCGCTTCGGTTCAGGGTCAGCACGTCTGCGTAGCGGTCGAGTTCCACGAGGTCGTCCGGCACCGCATCGGCAGGCAGGGCATGATCCTTGTCGACGAGGCGCAGTTGCACCGAGGGCAGCTCGAGCAGTTGCGCCGCGAGCTCGAGAAAGTACTCGGGCTTTTCCGCGACAGCCGGGCGTACCGCCCGCGGAGCGTCCGCCGTGAGGGCTTCGAGCTCAGCCTGCGTCATGGCGAAGTCCGGATGGGGCTCGGGCTCCGGTGCGGCGGGCGCCGATTCGCCGGTGCCCTGGGCACCGGGATCTCCGCAGCCGGCCAGCGCGACCAGAAGGACGGCGAGCAGCGGCACGGCGAGCAGGTTGCGGTGCGGACGATACGCATTCGGGCTCACTTCCATAGAAGATCTATCACCTCGTCCATCGTTTCCACCGGATGGAACCTGATCCCCTTTCTTACATGCTCGGGAATTTCCGCGAGATCCTTCTGGTTTTCCGCGGGGATGATGATCTCCTTTATGCCGTTCCGCCGTGCGGCGATCACCTTCTCCTTGAGCCCGCCGATGGGAAGCACCGTCCCCACGAGCGAAAGCTCGCCGGTCATGGCAAGCGTGGGCTTCACCGTCTTGCCGGTAACCAGGGAGAGCAGGGCCGCGGCCATGGTGATGCCCGCCGAGGGGCCGTCCTTGGGCGTTGCGCCGGTGGGAACATGGACGTGGATCTGGTTGCGCTCGAAGTACTCGGGATCGATGTGATGGTGACCGGCGATATGGCGGATATAGGTATAGGCGATACTTGCCGACTCCTGCATGACCTCGCCGAGCTGCCCGGTGAGCTTAAAGGTGGCCTTGCCGGGGTTGGAGACCGCCTCCACCACCAGTGTATCGCCGCCGACGGGGGTCCACGCCAGCCCCATCGCCATGCCCGGGCGGCTTATCTTCTTTCTCACGTCCTCGCGGAAGAAGGGCTTTCCGAGTAACTCATCGAGGCTCTCCGGCTCGATCTTGAACGGCGAGGTGCCCTCCTCGAGCACGAGCTTTCGGGCGAGCTTTCGGTGGATCTTATCGAGCGACTTCTCGAAGTTTCGCACGCCGGCCTCACGGGCGTAGCCGTTGGCTATCTCGCTGAGCGCCTTCTTGGTATAGCGCACGTCCTTCTTTTTCAGGCCCGCCCGCTCGATGGACTTGGGGATGAGGTATTTCCGCGCAATGGCGATCTTCTCCTCATCGATGTAGCCGGAGAGCCGCAGGACCTCCATGCGGTCGAGGAGCGGCGCCGGGATGGTATCCATGGTGTTGGCTGTGGTGATGAAGAGGACGTTGGAGATGTCGAAGGGCAGGTCGAGGTAGTTGTCGCGAAACTCCACGTTCTGCTCGGGGTCGAGCACCTCGAGCAGGGC
>CAYOFA010000018.1:28075-31923 GCA_964402885.1 uncultured Spirochaetaceae bacterium | reverse complement strand
GAGCTCAAGGCAGCGCTCGAACCGAAACTGCCCGCCTACATGATCCCGACACGCATCTTCGTGGTGGATGAGCTGCCCCGAAATGCGTCGGGCAAGGTGCAGAAACCCGAATTGATGAAGCAGGCACGTGAGGCATTCGATGACTGACGAGGCGCAGGAACTCCTCGCGATCAACGCCGAGGAGGAATCGAGGCGCATATGCGAGACGATGCGCACGGAGATCGCGAAAACGCTCCGGCGTCAGGGGGCCGTTGTCGCACTCTCGGGTGGCATCGACAGCAGCGTTACCGCCGCCCTGGCGGTGAGGGCGCTGGGCGCAGAGCGCGTTCTCGGACTGTTGATGCCCGAGCGCGACTCCGCATCAGACACGATGCGCCTCGGCCAACTGGCCGCGGACACATTCGGTATACGAGCCGAGGCCGAGGACATCACCTCCGTGCTCGAGAGTGTGGGCTGCTACCGACGCCAGGATGAGGCCTATCGTCAGGTGGTACCTGAGTACGGTCCCGGCTGGCAGGCAAAGATCGTGCTGCCGCCTGTCACCGAGAGCTCGCGGCTTCGCTATTTCTCGCTTGTCGCCCTCTCACCGACGGGGACGGAGGTTCGAAAGCGCCTCCCGGCGAAGGCGTACCTGGAACTCGTTGCCGCAACCAACTTCAAACAGCGAGTGCGAAAGATGCTCGAGTACTACTACGCCGACCGTCACAACTACGCAGTCTGCGGGACCCCGAACCGCCTCGAGTACGATCAGGGATTCTTCGTAAAACTCGGGGACGGAGCAGCCGACGTGAAACCGATTGCTCATCTCTACAAAACCCAGGTGTACCGGCTGGCCGACTACCTCGGAGTTCCCGACGAGATTCGCCGCCGTCCGCCCACCACCGACACCTACTCTCTGCCTCAGTCACAGGAAGAGTTCTACTTCTCCCTTCCCTACGATCAGATGGACGTCTGCCTATACGGAAGGGACCAGGGGATGCCTGCGGCCGAGGTGGCCCGGCTGATCGGGCTCACCGCCGAGCAGGTCGAGCGGGTCTACGCCGACATCGACCAGAAGCGCAGAACCAGCGAGTACCTGCACGCCGAGCCGGTGCTGGTTTCTCCGGTTTCGTGACGGGTCTATTGCGCGCGATGGAAGCGAACGACGAAGCGCTGCGAGCGGCCCTGGACGCCGCCGTTTCAACCTCCGTCCCCACTGATGCCGGGAGCGTGGGTACCGACATCGTCTCGGTGGAGCGGATCCGCCGCATCCGCGGCGGCGAGCGCCGCGAAGACGCCGCGCACGCGAGCGGCGCGAGGGACGGAGGTCGGTTCGAGACGCTTGCGTTCACGCCGGCGGAGATCGCCTACTGCCGCTCGAAACAGAATCCGGATATTCACTTCGCCGGTCACCTTGCGGCGAAGGAGGCCGTGTACAAGGCGCTTCGGCTGAGGTGGAACGGCGCGTTCGCGTGGACCTTTATCGAGGTCTACCATCGCGAGGACGGTTCACTGGCGGTCAGGCGGGGACGGAGGAAGCGCGGCGGTACGGAATCGGAGTCGCGGGAGCTCGACAGGCTGGAGGCGGTTACGGTCTCGATCTCCCACACTGCCGAGTACGCGGTCGCGGTGGCCTGGCTGGCGCGACAATGATCGCTTCAACGAAAGAAAGAGAATGGGAGGCGTAGGCGCGACGCACACGTCCGCGAGGCGGTGGCATCCACTCAGCTGCTCGTCCACTCGAGATACCATCCCGAGTCCGGGTCGGCAGTAGCGTCGAGCGAGGTGTGATAGTCGGTCGTCCCGCCGCCGTCGATTGTCGCGGCGACGGCGAACTCATAGGTACCGTAGTCGAGGATCGCGGTCGAAACTTCGAACTGCGTGTCCGTGGTGCCCGTGGTGCCGAGCTCGGTCCAGGTATCACTGCCGTGCGGCCGGTAGTAGACTTCGTAGCCGGTAACGTCACCGCTTGCGGGGTCCCATGCCAGCGTGAAGCTTTCTCCGGAAACGCCGAGGGCGACGGGATCGGGATCTGTCGGTGACTCATTCGAGGAGTCGTCCGCCGAATCGTCGAAATCGAAGTTAAACGGCTGCGCACAGGAGCCGAGAAGTATTGTAACGAGCGCGAATATTACATAGATAGTTCTTGAGCCGTGAAAGGTCATTTCACCCTCCCTGAGACTGGTTGTTACGAATTGCCCCACAATTACGTTGCAACTAGCATGCCAAACGGATGTGCACTCAGGGAGGGTTTTTTATGTGCTTTCAAGATGGCAACTTGCGTGGGGCGCAAACGGCGGGCCGAAACGGCCGGCTGCGCTCAAGGGAATTTCGTGCAGAAACGGATACAGGGTGAATCTACCGCCGGTTACACTTTTGTATTCACTTTCGTCTGCGGGGACGGAGCTTGGCCCGGGGCCGCTACCGGTTGCGGCGCCAGCGCGAGTGGCGGATGCCGAGCTTTCGGATGCGGTAGTTGAGCGCGCGCGGGGAGATGTGCAGCAGCCGCGCGGCATCCTTTTGCACCCAGTTCGTGGTTTCGAGGGCGCTCAGGATGGTTTCGCGCTCCACGTCATGGAGGCCGTCGGAGAGCCCCGCGTTCCACGCCCGCACCGAGTTCACATCACCTGAAGTCCGCCGATGGGTGATGCCCAGGTCCGCCGCGGTGATCTCGTCCGTATCGGCCATGATGACGGCCCGCTCGATGACGTTTTCGAGCTCGCGGATGTTGCCGGGCCACTCGTAATTGAGAAGCGCCGCCTCGGCATCGTGCGTGAGGCGCAGGTCATGTTGATGGAGTTCCCGCTCGTGGCGAGAGAGCAGCTGCCGCGCGAGCGGGAGGATATCATCACGTCGATCGCGCAACGGCGGCACATGAATGTTGACTACGTTCAGTCGATAGTACAGATCCTCGCGGAATGCCCCGGCGCCGACGTCCGCGGAGAGATTGCGGTTGGTCGAGGAGATGATTCTCACATCGACCGACAGTGTCTTGGTGCCGCCCACCCGCTCGAAGGTCCGTTCCTGGAGCACGCGCAGGAGCTTAGCCTGCGTCCCGCCGCTCAACTCCCCCACCTCATCCAGTAACAACGTCCCCCCGTCGGCCTGCTCGAAGCGCCCGATGCGCTCGAACTCCGCGCCGGTGAACGCCCCGCGCTCGTGGCCGAAGAGCTCGGTCTCGAGAAGGGTCTCGGGCAGTGCCGCGCAGTTGACCTTCACGAACGCCTCCTCGGCGCGAGGGCTGTTGTAGTGAAGCACCGCGGCGATCATCTCCTTGCCGGTGCCGGTCTCCCCGGTGAGAAGCACGCTGCTGTCGCTCGCGGCGACGCGCTCTGCGAGCTGCAGGACCGCTTTCATCTCCGCACTCTCCGCGACGAGGTCATCGGCGCGGTAGATGATTTTGCGCTCGCCGCGCAGGCTCGCCGCCTCGTTTCGAAGGCGCTTCATCTCGAGAGCCTTTCGCACCCGCACGAGCATCTCCGGCGCGCGGATCGGCTTGTCGACGACGTCGAAGACGCGCGAGATGATCTCGCTCCTCGCCAGTGAATCGCGGATGCGGTCGGTTACGGCGATGAGGAGCGTCCCCGGATTGTGCGTCTCGAGGGCCTCGACCACGCGGGCGAGCCGGCGGTGGCCGGTGCCGGTCTCCGCGATCACCACGTCGATCGCGGCCTCGTGGGTGCGCGTGAAGAGCTCGCGCATGTTCTTCGCCGTGTGGACATCGTAGCCTTCCCCGCGAAGGTACTGCGCGAGATCCTCGGGATCGGGTCCCTCGAGCGGACCGATAAGAACTGTCGGCATGGTCGTTGCCCCCGGCCGACGGCGTGTCGCCGGGGTGTCTCCTCTCGTGGCCGGCCTGCGAACCCGGG
>CAYOFA010000018.1:26271-27975 GCA_964402885.1 uncultured Spirochaetaceae bacterium | reverse complement strand
CGCCGGCGTCGAAGCGCGGGAAGAAGCCCTGGTCGGGCGCGAAGAGGCCGCCGACACCCGGAATGCGGAACTGTCCGCCGTGTACGTGGCCGGTCAGAACGAGATCCATTTGCGCGGCGGCGTAGAGATGGAGGATTTCCGGGCGATGTGACACGAGAATTCGAGGGACGGAGGTTGGCGTGGGGGCTGAGGGGTCGGTCGGCCCACCGCCCGCCGGGGTGGCGGCGAGCTCCTCGAGGGCTACCGTGTAGCGCGCGAGTGCTTGCGCCTCGGCCTCTCGACTCCTGCGCCTGCTGCGGGCGCGACCGCCGGGGTCGTCCTCGAAAAAGCGCTGGTCGTCGAGGCCGTAGATGGTGTACTCCCGGCCCCTGACGGTGATGGTGGTCGCGTCGGCTCGCAGCACGGTGGCTCCGAGCGCCCGGAGTCCGGCCTCGAGGTGCGGAAACTGCGGGGAGGACGCCTCGTGGTTTCCGGTCACATAGTAGACGGGCGCGCGCCCGGTGAGCTCCTCTGCGAGCCGGAGCGCGTTCTTGAGCCCGTGGGGAAACATGCCGCCGGTTATGAAATCTCCCGAGATGGCGATGATATCGTAGTCGAGGCGGTCGATACGACGCAGCAGCCGGCGCGCACCGAAACCGAAGCGTTTGCCGTGGAGATCGGAGATCTGGAGGATGCGCAGGCCGGGGGCTTCGTCGGCCGGCGCGCGGGCGGCCTCAGGGTCGGCGGCCGCGACCTCCGTCCCCGCGGACCCGGGGGTGGCAGGCGCCGTCGGGGCGGCGGCGTTGTACATCACCTTGTACTTCGTGACCTGAATCCAGTTGTTTCCGACCCATGCCGCGGTGAGTACTGCGGCAAGTGCCACGATGATCCGAACCATGCAGCTACCATACGCGGCTTGCGGCGATCAGGGAAGCCTGCCGGAGCGTCGGGGCCGGGGGATGGTGGGGGCGCGCGTTCTGAAGATTTCGGAGCGTCGAGCGGATTTCCTGTTGCATTTTCGGAGGAATCGGATGCAGAATTGCAGGATCACGCAATCAACAGGAGAAGAACAATGGCAGCTCCTGATCCCCGACCTCGGCCTCCGCATCGGCGCGCGGGCCCGCTGTGGGACGTCGCGGCCCTCGTTTTCGTCGCGCTCGTAGTCTTCATCTTCGTATACGAGCCGAGCTACTCGGTCTACGCCGAGCTCTACGCGGACTTCCCGGCTGCGCTCAGTTTTCTCAAGTTCGCGGTGCTCGCGACTTTCGGCGAGATGCTCGTCGCGCGCCTGCGCACGGGCAGGTACCTGCCGCCGGCATTCGGGCTGCTGCCCAAGGCGCTCGTCTGGGGCGTGCTCGGCGTGTTCATCTGGATTGCCTTCGGCATCTTCTCGCACGGGGTCGCGGCGACCTTCTTCGCCGATCTCAGCGATCCGGGGCCGGCCATGAGTCTGCTGCGGGCGTTCAGCATTTCGGTGTTCATGAATATCATCTTCGCGCCGGTCATGATGATGACCCATCACCTGACGGACACCTACATCGGCGAGCACGCGGGGCGGTTTCCGCTTGCCACGTTCAACCTCCGTCCCCTCCTCGGGAAGATCAACTGGGACAAAATGTGGGGCTTCGTCTACAAGAAGACCATTCCGCTGTTCTGGATCCCGGCGCACACCATCACGTTTCTGCTTCCCGAGGAGATTCGCGTGCTGTTTGCGGTTGTGCTGTC
>CAYOFA010000018.1:21764-26171 GCA_964402885.1 uncultured Spirochaetaceae bacterium | reverse complement strand
GCGGCGCGGCCGACCCGACATCACGTGACGTCTGCTACGGGTACACCGGCTCCAATCCGGTCTGGAAGTGGCGCAGACGCAGCTCGGCGCCCCGGGTGATGCGCACCTTGGGGATGGCCTCGCGGTTTCGGTAGAGCTCGGCCACCGCTTCGATGCAGTAATCCATGTGGCCCTTGGAGTAGACGTTGCGCGGGATTGCGAAGCGCACGAGGTTCAGCACCGCCTCGCGCTGGCCTTCGGGGCGCTGGTCCCACTCGAAGGCGAAGGGACCGAGCTCGACGGCGCGGATCGCGTAGCGACGGATGAGCTCGATGGTGAAGCCGACGCCGCCGAAGTCACCGGTGGTCATATCGGTGCCTTCGAAGAACTGATCCATGTCGATGTAGACGGCGTGCCCGCCGGAGGGGAGGATTACCGGGACGCCGTGCTCGGCGAAGCCGCGCGCGAGGTAGCGGGTCTGGAGGATGCGCTCGCGGAGGTAGGGCTCTCGCACCACTTCCTGGAGGCCGACCGCAAGCGCCATGATGTCGCGACCGCTCAGGCCCCCGTAGGAATCATTGCCGAAGGTCAGGATCTGCTTTTCCTTGAGGCGCACGCCGATGTCGTCGGAGATCGAGTACTTCTTGTGGAAGAGGCCCCGATCGCGGAAGAAGAGTCCGCCGCCGATGTTTGCGAGTCCGTCCTTCTTGAAGCTGATGGTGAAGCCTTCGGCGAGGGCAAACATCTCCTTGACGATCTCGCGGATGCTCTTTTTCTCGTAGCCCTTCTCGAAGCTCTGGATGAAGTACGCGTTTTCTGCGAACCGGCAGGCGTCGAGAAAGAGCGGGATGTCGTAGCGGTCTGCGATCTTCTTGACTTCCTTGATGTTTCCGAGCGAGACGGGCTGACCGGCGACGGTGTTGTTGGTCACGGTGACGTAAATGAGCGGGATGGCCTCGGGGCCCTTCTCCTTGATGAAGGCTTCGAGTCCGGCCGTGTCCATATCGCCCTTGAAAGGATTGCTGGTGTCCATCTCGGCGACGGGGAAGTCCGAGGTGACATCGCCGGCGTAGAAGTTCACCGGTTCCATGCCGGCGGCGGCGATGTTGGCGCGTGTCGTGTCGAAATGGCCGTTGTTGGGGATGTAATACGAAGCTCCGTCCCCGCCGGCACCGCCCCCGTGAGCTCCGTCCCCGTCGCGCTCGCGCAGAACCTGGATCAGCGTGAAAAAGAGCAGGTGCTCGGCCGCCCGACCCTGTGGGCAGATAAAGGCGTTGGGGCGCTCGAGCTGGTAGGCGCCGCCGTTTACGAAGCCGCCCTGCTCGGAGGTCAGGTAGAGCTCCTTCGCGAGTTTCTCCGCGTCGGCATCACCGGAGAGGATGGTGTGCATCTTTCGCGCGGGTCTGTCCCCGCGCTCGAAGACATCTCGAATGGTGTCGAGGAGCACGTAGTAGCCCTTGTTGCGTCCGTAGGATTCATCGCCGTGGAACAGCGCAGACCACTGCAGGTCGGTCATCGCGGTCGTGCCGCTGTCGGAGAGGAAGTCGAGCACCAGAAGATCAGCGGGGAAGGAGAACACATTGTACTCGGTCTCCTTCTGGGCCTTCTCGCGCTGCTTTTCCGTCGTCTCTTTGAGGGTTCGCACCACCAGGTTCTTGCTGTTGGGAACCGGCACGCCGAGATCGTGCATATCTTTCATCATGGTATCTCCTTCGCCCGACTACTCGACGCGGGCAACGGCTTCGATTTCGACTTTCGCGCCCTTGGGGAGCTCGGCCACCGCCACGGTGCTGCGGGCGGGAAAGGGCTCGCTCAAAAACGACTGATACACCTCATTCACGGTCGGGAAGTCGGACATCTTCGTGATGAAGATCGTGCACTTCACCACGCGGTCGATGCCGGTTCCGGCGGCCTCGAGGATGTTCTTGATGTTGGTCATCGACTGTTTCGTCTGCTCGCCGACGTCGTCGCCTGCAATCTGGCCCTCGGGGGTCAGAGGAAGCTGGCCGCTGGTGAACACCAGATCACCGATGCTTATCGCCTGCGAATACGCGCCGATGGCGGCTGCGGCCTTGTCGGTTGCGATTTCCTTGAGTGAGCTCATAACGGTCCTCCTTGGGTTTTGTCGTCTGTTCGGGTCGTTGTCATCTATCCTCCGTCCCCGGTGCCGGCCGCCGGTCGGCGGTCGGCGGCGCCGCGGGCGTCGGCCGATTCGACGCGGCGCGCGGAGCGCACTTCATCGATGTAGTTGTAGATCGTGTACCGTGACACGTTGAGGCGGCGGGCGACGGTCTCCACGGCGTGCTTGATGCTGAAGATGTCGTTCTCGTCGAGCTCCCGAATCACCTCCAGATTGTCCTTTTTCGTCAGAAGGGCCACGGGTTTGCTCAGGCGTGAGAGCGCCTGGTCGATCATGACCTGCAGAAAGCTGCTTGCGTCACGCGGAAAGGCTTCCTCCGTCCCCACCGCTTCGGTCGCTTCGACGTGCGAGAGATCCTCGAGGACGGATGTGGCCACCTGGATGCGAGTCAGATCGTAGTTGATGCAGAGGGCGCCGATGATTTCCCCTCCTCCGTCCCTCACCGGGATGGTGGTGCACTTCAGAAGGCGGCCGTCTTCGGTGTGTGAATGATAGTTCATCCGCGCATCATCGGGGTGTGTCGTGTCGGCATGCTCCATGATGGAGACAAGAAGGTCGGTGGCCGGCGCACCCACGCCGCGATCGGTGACGTGGCCGTTCGCGATTGCGATGACCGAGGAGGTCAGGTCGGAGACGTCGTGAAGCACAACCTCGCAGTCGCGACCAAAGGTGGCGGCAAGCGCATCGACTACGGGGATCATTGCAGCGAGCGTGGGATGAAGGGAGCGGTCCATAGGCTTCTCTTCAGTGTAGCATTGATCTACAATTCGTCAATAACTATTACAATCGTTTAGCAAAACCGCGAAACGTCCACATTCGTCACGGACACTCGAAGTCCCGATATCTCGCTCCCGGCGGCTCCGACCCCCGTGCGTTCCAATAATCTCGCCTCGGACCGCTATTTTACGCTTGCGCTCAGGCACAGGTGCTTCTATCATTCAGTATCGTATTCCAAATGCCAAAGGAGAATCAGTGATGAGTTCTGAGAATCAGAGAGAACAGCTGGCGAGCAGGATGGGTTTTATCCTGCTGTCAGCCGGATGTGCCATCGGCCTGGGGAATGTGTGGCGGTTTCCCTTCATTACAGGGGAATACGGCGGCGCGGCTTTCGTAGTGATCTATCTGATCTTCCTCGTGATTCTGGGGCTGCCGATTATGGTGATGGAGTTCTCCATCGGCCGCGCCGGAAGATACAACATCGCCGGATCGATCAGGGCTCTTGAACCGAAAGGCTCCAAATGGCACCTCTACGGGTATCTGGCCATCCTCGGTAACCTCATTCTGATGATGTTCTACACCACCGTCGCGGGATGGATGCTGGCCTACTTCTACTTCATGCTGACGGGGAACCTCAGCGGACTTGCCCCCGATCAGGTCGGGGCGTTTTTCGGCGGCTTTCTCTCGCAGCCGGGCAGCCTTCTGTTCTGGATGTTTCTCACCGTAGTTCTGGGTTTTGGAATCTGTTCAATCGGCCTTCAGAAAGGTGTAGAGAAGGTAACCAAGTTCATGATGTCGGGCCTGGTGATCATTCTCGTAATCCTCGCTGTCCGCTCAATAACTCTGCCGGGCTCCGGCGCCGGGCTCAGCTTCTACCTGATGCCTGATTTCGGAAAGCTCGCGCAAGCGGGGCTCTGGGAAGCCACCTACGCCGCAATGGGACAGGCCTTTTTCACCCTGAGCCTCGGTATCGGAAGCATGCTCATTTTCGGCAGTTACATCGGAAAGGAACGGTCGCTGACCGGGGAATCCGTCAATGTCGTTATTCTCGACACCGCTATTGCCCTGATGGCGGGTCTCATCATCTTCCCGGCGGTCTTCGCCTTCGGTCAGGATCCCGCACAGGGGCCTGGACTGATCTTCGTTGTTCTGCCGAACATCTTCAACAACATGGTCGGCGGTCGACTGTGGGGCACCCTCTTCTTCCTGTTCATGAGCTTTGCCGCTATGACTACGGTCGTGGCCGTATTCGAGAACCTCATGGCCTTCACCATGGATGAGTGGAAATGGAAGCGCAAGAACGCCGCGGTTACCAACGCCATCATCGTGGCGGTTCTCTCCGTCCCCTGTGCCCTCGGCTTTAATGTCTGGAGCTCCTTCCAGCCCCTCGGTGAGGGAACAGCGGTAATCGACCTCTGGGATTTCATCGTAAGCTCGAACCTGCTGCCCATCGGATCACTGATCTTCGTGTTCTTCACGGCGTACAAGTTCGCCTGGGGATGGGACAATTTCATCGAAGAGGCAAACACGGGCAAAGGTATGAGATATCCCGTATGGATCAAGCCGTACGT
>CAYOFA010000018.1:20473-21664 GCA_964402885.1 uncultured Spirochaetaceae bacterium | reverse complement strand
TCAACCAACGCGTTGAACTTCTCCGCGTGCTCCCAGAACATCATGTGCCCGCCGAGTACGCGCGTGCCGGTGTTCGGCATGTGTTTCGCGAGGAACGGTTTCGCGGTATCCGCCCAGTGTTCGGCGAGTATGTAGAGTGAAGGAACATCGCGGTCCATCGTGGCGGCTTCTTTTGAGTAGTCGGAGAGCATCGCATTGCCCCAGAGTGCCAGAGCCGCCCAGGTTGGCGTCTTGAGGGAGTCACCTGTGACCCAATCGAGCTCCTCCTGGCTCAACTCGCGCTGAATCATCACCTCTTTCGCATACATCTCGACGAACGCACGCTGACCTTCCACCGTCCCCAGCAACTCCGTCGACACCTCGGCCGCCTCCTCGATGCTGCCTTCGACCCAGTCGTCGGCCGAGCTCGAAAGGGACTTGAAGGACATGTCGATGCCGATGAATCCGCCGAGGTTGCCGGTGCCGTGAGCGCGGACCATTGCGTATGCCTCGAGGCATCCGGTTGACCACCCCACGAGTATCGGTCGCTCGATACCGAGCTTCTCGAGGAACACGCCGAGGTCATGACCGTGAGTGTTATAGGAGTTCCCCACCGCGACTTTGGTAGAGTTACCCTGTCCCCGTGGGTCGACCGCGATGACACGGTAGGCACCTGACAACTGCTCGAGCTGGCGCTCAAACACTGCCGAGGAGAACGTCCATCCGGGTACGAATACGATCGGCGTCCCGCTACCCGCTTCCCGGTAGAAAAGCTCAACTCCTTTTGCCACCTCAACATACCCGCTCTTCACTTTCGCCATCTGCTCGCCCCTTTCAATTAGAGTTTCGGACGGCCCTCGTTCTGAAACGGTGCAGACGATACGCCATCCCGGTTATTCGCTGGGCATTGTAGCATGGCGGGAGGGACGGAGGTTAAAAGCAGGGACAAAGAGGGCGGACAAATCGAGCCGAAACACAAGCAACAGCTCGATTTTCGCCGTAGCCTTGGATATGAGAAAGACACGCAAACTTCAACGCGGAGCCTCCTACCACGTGGTTGCCCGCGCGAACAGACAGGAGTTCATTCTCGCTTCGGATACCGTGAAGCAGCTCTTTCTCAAGACGCTGCTCGGGGCGAAGGAACGCCACCGCTTCGAAGTCATCACCCTGTGCCTGATGAACAATCATGTGCACCTGATGCTGAGACCGGGA
>CAYOFA010000018.1:13365-20373 GCA_964402885.1 uncultured Spirochaetaceae bacterium | reverse complement strand
CGGCGGCGCTGAACATGTCACTGCCGAGAGAGATCGATCGGAATCGCCTCGTACGTGCAATTGAGCTCGCCCGCCCCACCTAGCGGTATCTGGCGATAGCCCGCTCGAATCCCGGCATCGCGCCCGTGATAGTTTCGTCCGCCACACAGAACGAAATCCGGAAGTGTCCGGGTAAACCGAACCCGCTCCCGGGGACGGCAAGCACCAGCTCTTCCTGAAGTGCCTGCACGAAGGCAACGTCGTCGCCGCCGGGCGCTTTGGGCATGAGATAGAAGGTCCCTTTCGGCTTCACGAACTCGTAGCCGAGGCGCTCGAGCCCATCGCAGATGAGCTCTCGCTTCCGCGCGTACTCTGCGATATCGACGGTCTCGCCCTGCAGCTTCCCGACGACGCGCTGCATCATCGCCGGCGCATTAACGAAGCCCAGTATTCGGTTGCACAGAATGATACCGCCGACCAGGTTCGCATGATCCTCTATGTCAGGATGTACGGCGGCATAGCCGATTCGCTCGCCCGGGATGGAGAGATCTTTCGAATAAGAGGTTACAACGATGCTGTTCCGGTAGTGAGAGAAGACGCTCGGAACCTCCGTCCCCTCGTAAACGATCGCAGTATAGGGCTCGTCACTCACCAGGTAGATCGTACGCCCGTACTCCTCGCTCTTTCTCGCAAGCAGCTCGCCCAGGGCAGCTATCGAAGAGGCCGGATAGACCGCGCCGGTGGGGTTGTTCGGCGAGTTTATGATGACAACCGACGTTCGCGGGGTCAGAGCTCCCTCGATCGCCGCAATATCGAGGTCGAACTCCTCAGTGGTCGGTGCCAGGGTCAGAGCTGCTCCGTGGTTGTCTGCGTAGAAACCGTACTCGACAAAGTACGGGATCATCGCAAGGACTTCGTCCCCTGGATCGACGATCGCTTTTATGACGGCATTGAGCCCTCCTCCGGCCCCGACCGTCATTACGATGTCGCCGGCTGTTGCGCTCACGCCGTGCCGGCGGGACACGAAGTCTGCAACCTGTTGACGGACATGAGGATAGCCGCCATTCGGCATATAGCCGTGTTTGTTCGGGGCTGACTCGCGAACGGCCTCCTCGAGGGCCTCTTGAAAGGAGGTGGGAGGCGGTACGTTCGGATTCCCGAGACTGAAATCGAACACGTTCTCCGCACCGTGTTTCGCCTTCAGCTCGGCGCCGGTTTCGAACATTTTGCGGATCCACGAGGACTTCTCCATGAATCCCTTGATCTTCCTCGATACAGCCATAATCCTCCGTCCCTCCTCCGCGTTGGTCAGGCGTACTGCCGGCCGAACTGAAACGCGTTCCAGTTGCCGTCCACGAACTCATCGGGGATGAGTTCCTCGATTGCCGCTCGCCAGGCGTTCTCTTCCAGGTCGATTCGCGTGGACAGCACGCCGAGCAGCGCAACATTGGCGAACTTGCTGTTCTCTATGTGTGACTTCAGCGCCTTCGGGTCCACGAATATCACGTTCGGGGCTCGCTTTTCGAGCTCCTCACGAACGCCTTCGGGGTATTCCTTCACTTCGGCCGGGTTGATGCGCTGCTCGCTCGCGATAATCGTTGTGTCACGCCGCGCGTACTCGAGCCAGCGAAGGGTCTCCATGAGCTCGAGAGAGAAAAGAACATCGGCCTCACCGTGAGATATGGTCGGCGAATGAATGGTTTCGCCGAAGCGCACGTGGCTGAACACCGAACCGCCGCGCTGGCTCATCCCGTGGATCTCGCTTTTCTTCGCGTCGAGTCCCGCGTGCATCGCGGCCTTCGTCAGAATGTTGCTCGCCATGATGATGCCCTGTCCTCCGACCCCAACCATCAGGACGTTCGTCGCCTCATTTTCCATCACGCGGCACTCCTCTTCTTCAGTTTCTGCTTCAGGATCACGCACGTGCCCTTCACCACGAGGAGGGACATACCCGACCGCTGGCCGAGGTCGGTGATGGCCTCCTCGATGTCGGCCGGCTTGTAGGCGTCGACCATTCGATAGTTCTCCGCCGAGATGCCGACGGCGGCGGCAAGCTTCTCGTAGTCGAGCTGGAAGCTCTCGCTGTGGTCGATGCGCTCGCCGGAGAAGGGGTTGGGCTGCATGCCGGTCATTGCGGTCGTGCCGTTGTCGAGGACGATGACGAGCCCGTGGCGACCGTTATAGGCGGCATTTATGAGCCCGCTGATACCTGAGTGCGCGAAGGTGGAGTCGCCGATGACGGCGACGGTGTCGCGCTTGTGGGCCTCTCCTTCGGCGATCTCGATTCCCTGGGCGACGGTCACGCTCGCGCCCATGTCCACGCAGGTGTCCATGGCGCTGAATGGCGGAAGCGCCCCGAGGGTGTAGCATCCGATATCACCTGTGACTTTGAGTCCCTTTTCGTGGAGTTTCTGGAATACGGTGCGGTGCGGACAGCCCGGACAGAGCGCCGGCGGCCTCGGGGGTAACTGAAAACCGTTCTTTATGCCCGCATGAATCGTCTTTTCGCTCGCGACGCCCGCCTTCTCGAGGGCTTCGCGAATCCTATCCGGGTTGAGCTCTCCGAGAATCGGCAGATGCTGTTTTCCCTCCACCTCGAGTCCCCAGGCTTTGATACGCATCTCGAAGAAAGGATCGAGCTCCTCGACGACGAACACGCGATCCACCGATTCGACGAACCGGCGGATGAGATCCTCCGGCAGGGGATGCACCATGCCGAGCTTCAGCACCGACGCCCGCGGATAGAGCTCGCGCACATAAGTATATGCAATTCCCGATGTTATGAAGCCGATCTTCGTGTCGCCCATTTCCATACGGTTTATCTCGAGCGTGTTGGCGTCTGAGGTAATGCGGGCGAGTCGCTTCTCCACCTCTACGTGCCGCAGTTTCGCGTAGGCAGGAATCATCACATACTTCCTGATGTCGCGGGTGAAGCCTTCCGTCGCAGGAAGCTCGGCGCGCGCGGCGGCGGTGACCACGCTCTGGGAGTGTGAGATCCGGGTGGTGCTTCTCAGGATAACCGGCGTGTCATAGGCCTCGGAGATCTCGAACGCGAGCTTCGTGAAGTCCTTTGCCTCCTGGGAGTCCGCAGGCTCGAGCATCGGGAGCTTCGCGTGGTAGGCATAATTGCGGTTATCCTGCTCGTTCTGGGAGGAATGCATGCTCGGATCGTCTGCACAGGCGATGACCAGTCCGCCCTTCACGCCGATGTAGGAGCTCGTGAACAACGGATCGGCGGCCACATTCAGGCCCACGTGCTTCATGGTCACGAGAGTACGTGCGCCGGCGAGTGCCGCGCCGATGGCGACCTCGAGAGCGACCTTCTCGTTCACCGACCACTCGGTCGTCACCCCATCATACTCGGTCAGACTTTCGAGAATTTCGGTCGACGGCGTGCCGGGATAGCCCGTTCCGACCCGACAGCCCGCCTCCCAGGCGCCACGAGCGATCGCCTCATTACCGGAGAGAAGCAACGTATCCATATGAGTCTCCTTCTGACGGGGACGGAGGTTCCCCTGATGACGGTTATTGCCATGCGAATACTCAATTCTACCCCCGGGTTTCGGATTCGGTCAATGAAAGAATAAAACGTTCATATATCCTGAATCGAAAGCAGAGAATGTTGCTGTATCCTAACGATACCGGCACAAAACGATTTTCCGAATTGACAGGTGGGAAACCCCGCGCGACACTTCTAAGTAGGGGTGCGGTCGCATCCAGGCTCCGCAGAGCCGGGCAGCGCAACGCGCACACCCGAGGAGGGCGCGATGCACGACGAGCCGAATATCAAAGCGAACGAGAAGTCCGGCGCACAGCCGAAGCAGAAGCGAAAGCAGAAGCCGAGTCTGCACGACACGGTGCTCGGTCAGTTCAATCTGGCCGCAGATCTCTGCGAGCTCGATCCCGACATCAGGCGGATCCTGTCGGCAACCAACAACGAACTGGTGGTACATTTTCCGGTCCGCATGGATTCGGGCCGCATCGAGGTATTCAGCGGATACCGTGTGCAGCACAACAACGCACTCGGCCCCTACAAGGGCGGTCTCCGGTTCCACCCCTCGGTGCATATCGAAGAGGTAAGAGCCCTGGCGATGTGGATGACGTGGAAGGCGGCCATAGCCCGCATACCCTACGGCGGCGCGAAGGGAGGAATCACCCTCGACCCCGCCGACTACTCGGAGACCGAGCTCGAACATATCACGAGGCGATTCACCTACTCTCTCGGCAACAACATCGGGCCCGACTATGATATTCCGGCGCCCGATGTGAACACGAACGCGCAGATCATGGCCTGGATTCTTGATACCTACCTCGCCACCAAGCCGCCCGACGAGCGCCAACGCTGCATTCATGTGGTCACCGGTAAGCCGGTCGAGGCCGGAGGTAGTGAGGGCCGCGACCGGGCAACCGGTGAGGGCGTGTACTACGTGGTGCAGAAATGGGCCGAGCAGCAGGGCAAGCGCCTGGAAGACCTCACCTTTTTCGTACAGGGCTTCGGCAATGTGGGCTCGTGGGCCGCTCGATTTCTCGCAAAGGCAGGCGCCACCCTCAAAGCTGTCGAGGACGTCACCGGTGCAATATCCAACCCCCGTGGCATCGACCCGGAGGCGCTCTACGAGCACGCGGTCCGAAACCACGGCATCGCCGGCTATGAGTCCGCCGACCCGGTCGACCATAGTGAGTTCCTGGGGACGGAGGCAGATGTATTCATACCGGCGGCGCTGGAGAATCAGATAACCGGGGAAACGGCCCCGCTGCTCAACGCCTCCCTCGTGGTCGAGGCCGCAAACGGACCGACGGATGCCGAGGGCGAGAAGGCGCTCGCATCGCGGGGCATCGAGGTCCTGCCCGACATCCTGTGCAACGCGGGCGGTGTCATCGTGAGCTACTTCGAATGGCTTCAGAACAAACGAGCCGAGGTCTGGCGGCTCGAGGAGGTCGAGAGCAAGCTCGAGCGAACGATGTCCGAGTCCTTCGAGCGCGTCTCGGGGGCGGCCCGGGAGTACGACACCGACTGCCGCACGGCCGCGTACATCGTGGCGCTCAAGCGGCTGGAAGTGCTTTACAAGGAACGCGGCATCTTTCCCTGAGCGGCCCCGCCGGAACCCTTGACACCTGCGTGAATATGCAGCACACAAGGCAACAACGCATATACACACAGAAAAAGGGGTGATCGGTCGTGACCAGTATTCCTGAGCTCGTTACCTTCGTTGTCTATTTCGCATTTCTGCTGTCGGTGGGATGGTTCTTCTACAAAAGGACGATGAACCTCGAGGACTATCTCATCGGGGGACGGAGGCTCGGGAAATGGGTCACCGCCCTCTCGGCGCAGGCAAGTGACATGAGCGGCTGGTTGCTCATGGGCCTCCCCGGCGCAGTCCTGTTGATGGGCACCAGTCAGAGCTGGATCGCGATCGGACTGTTCATCGGTACGGTGGTGAACTGGCTGATGGTCGCCCCGCGTCTGCGGGTGCATACCGAGAAAGTGGGCGCGATCACCCTGCCCTCGTTCTTCGAGAAACGATTCAAGGATCCGACAGGCGCGCTGCGGGTGCTCTCGGCGGTCATCATTCTGTTCTTCTTCACCGTATATGCGTCGTCGGGCCTCGTCGCGGCGGGGCGATTGTTCGAAGCGATGTTCGGGGTGGACTTCACCCTTGCGGTCCTCATCGGCGGGATCATCATCGTCATCTACACCTTCCTCGGCGGCTTTCTGGCGGTGAGCTGGACGGATTTCGTGCAGGGGCTGTTGATGTTTCTCGCGGTCGTGCTCGTCCCGGCGGTCGCGTTCTTCTCAGCGGGCGGCGTCGCGGGAATCCGGGAGGCAATGGCGGAGGCCGATATCTCGGGCTCCCTCATTCCCGGCGGGACACTGCCCCTCGTGGGCATCATATCCACGATGGCCTGGGGCCTCGGATACTTCGGCCAACCTCACATTCTCAGCCGTTTCATGGGAATCCGGTCGGTGAAAGACCTGCCCGGGTCCACCACGATCGCGATCGTCTGGGTCGGCTTTTCGCTTACCTTCGCGGTCTTCATCGGCCTCATCGGCATATCGCTCTTCCCCGAGCTCACCGGCCCGGCGAGCGAGACGGTCTTCATTCAGATGGTGAGGACGGTGTTCTCGCCATGGCTCGGTGGTATTTTCCTCGCCGCGATTCTCTCGGCGATCATGTCGACCATCGACTCCCAGCTTCTCGTTTCCTCTTCCGCTCTCACCGAGGATCTCTACAAGCGCTTTGCAGGAGAGGAGATCTCCCAGAGCCGTCTCATGTGGATGGGACGCCTCAGTGTCGTGATCATCGCGGTCATCGCGCTCGTCCTCGCGCTCAACCCGCAGAATACCGTGCTCGGTCTTGTCTCCTACGCGTGGGGCGGCTTCGGCGCGGCCTTCGGACCGATCGTGATCATGGCTCTGCTCTCCCGTCGCACCACGTGGCAGTCGGCGCTTGCCGGCATGCTGACCGGCACCATCGTGCTCATCGTCTGGGAACGCCTTGGACTCGGCGCGGTGATGTATGAGATCGTGCCCGGCTTCATCGCGAACTTCATAGCCATGGTGATTGCGAACGCGCTCGTACGGCAGGAAGACGAGGCGATCCTCGCCGGATACGACGAGGTGGAAGCGGCGATGTCGGAGTAGCGACCTCCCTACACGCGCACGGAGGACATGCCGCCGTCGACGCGGAGCACCTGCCCCGTCATCCAGCCCGATTCCGGCGAGAGCAGATACTGCGCCGCCGCGGCCATGTCTGCGGGCTCGCCGACGCGCTTCAGGGGGTGACGCTCAGCGGACGCCTCGCGCTTTTTCTCGTTGCCGAGGATCCGCTCGGCGAGCGGCGTGTCGGTCGCTGAGGGCGCAACCATGTTCACGCGCACGAGCTTCGGCGCAAGCTCCGCCGCAAGCGATCGGCCGAGGCCCTCCACGGCACCCTTGGCCGAGGCGATGGAGGCATGGAAGCCCATGCCGACCTGAGCGGCCACGGTGGAGAACATCACAACCGAAGCTCCGTCCCCGTGCGTGAGCGC
>CAYOFA010000018.1:11743-13265 GCA_964402885.1 uncultured Spirochaetaceae bacterium | reverse complement strand
GCCGGCCGGTCAGCCCTCCACCGGTGGCACGGGGCGTCGTCGCCTCATGTTGGCGTAGGTCATGCCGCCGATCACCATGAGCCCTCCGAGCATCTGCACGGGGCTCAGGACCTCGCCGAGGACGGGCCATGCCACGACGGCGGTTACGACCGGAATGGCGTTCAGAAACACACCGGCGCGCGCAGCCGGGATCTGGGACAGGGCGTAGTTGTAGGAGAGGAACGCGACGACCGTGGCGAACACCGCGAGAAAGACCAGCGCGCCGATCGCGTCGCCACCGACCTCAGCGGCGGCCGGCAGGGAGGGACGGAGGATGAAAATCGGCACGAAAAAGAGCGTGCCGTAGAGGACCTGATAGGCGGTGAGCTGTACGGAGTCCAGCCGAGCGGAAAGTGAGCGCGCGAGGATGATGTAAGCCGCCGCCGACAGCACGGCGCCGAGCACGAGGATGTCACCGAGGCTCGAACCCTCCACAAGCGCAGCGGCCCGCCGATCTGATATGACGAGGACCGCGATGCCGGCAAGCGAGGCGAGTCCGCCGACTGTCACGCGGTGGCCCATGCGCTCGCCGAGGAAGATCCGCGAGAGGAGTGCTACCACGACGGGAGTCGTCGCGATGATGAGCGATGCCTTGGGAGCGGTTGTCAGCGCGAGGCCGTTCGTCTCGAAGAGAAAATACAGGCCGGGCTCAAAGACGGCGATGAGCGCGAGGCGCAAATGCACCCCGCCTGGAAGTCGGGGAAACCCCCGGTACCACAGGACAGCGAGGAACACCGGAGCGGCCAGTGCGAACCGGAGAAAGATGTAGGCCTCCGGCGTGAAGGTCTCGAGGACGATCTTCGTCGCAACGAAAGAAGATCCCCAGAACAACACCGCCGAGGCGAGTGCGGCATACGTCTTGATCACGTCCTACTCTCGAATCAGATGGTGAGCCGCCATTCTGTCGGCTCCCGCCGCGAAAGTAAAGCCCGAGGCAACGCCCGCGCTCCCCCCACCACGCGCCCCACCGCACGCCCCGCCACACGTCTTGCAAAAGCCGGCCGGACCGGTGTATCGTGTGCGCATTATGGGAAGAGGAGACAGACGATCGCGCCGCGGTAAGATCTGGCGCAGCACCTACGGCAAAACTCGCCCCCGGAAAGCTCGCAAGAAACAGAACCGCTAAGGCGGAGAGAGCACGAACGACGGGTCCCAGAAGTAGAAGCCGTTTATGGTGATGGGCGGTCGCTGCGTTTGGCGACGCCAGATGGGATCATCGTCCCGGGTATACACCCCTACGCGCACCCCGGTCTCTCCCGTGGCAGCCATCCCGATGGCATCGCCCGCGGGAACCGTCTGCGCAGGGCGCACCGCGACAGCCTCAAGGCCGGCATACACGGTATAATATCTCGAACGCTCGGTCTCTCCTTCGATGGAGAACTCGGTCTCGTGCACGAGTTCCACGAAACGACCGAGGCCGCTCCCGTTATCGGCGGAATTGCTGTAGCGATGTACGACCCCGGGAAACAGGGCGTACACTTCC
>CAYOFA010000018.1:9642-11643 GCA_964402885.1 uncultured Spirochaetaceae bacterium | reverse complement strand
CTCATGATCTTTCAATCCTATCGCAAGAAATGCGGATCGTGTACAATGCGTGATCGCAAGGAGGCAATTTCTTGAAACTCTCGACCATATCTGCAGCGGGCGCAGCCGTCGCCGCCGTGCTCATTCTCTCGAGTTGCCTGCCCGGTGCCGGACAGCAGCAACAGCAGGCCAAAGTCGATCCCGCCTACTCACCCGACGGCTCGCGAATCGTCTTCGTCGCGACCCATGACGGCGATCCGGAGCTCTACATCGCCGACGCCGACGGCAGCAACGTGATACGACTCACCGACAACGACGCAGTCGATGCGAGCCCCCGCTGGGCGCCGGACGGCTCGCACCTGCTCTTCGTCTCCGACCGTGACGGCGATTTCAACATTTACACCATGCGGCCCGACGGTTCGGACGTCGAAATGCTCGACCTGCCGCTCCCGAACCAGCAGCAGCCGCAGCAATAGGGACGGAGGTTGACCGGCCCGCAGCCGGGGACGGAGGAGCCAGACAGCGGCATGCCGGCCGGGGACGGAGGTTGAACATGAGCGACCAGTACGACGTAACGATCATCGGCGCAGGCATCTCGGGGCTCATCTGCGCCAACTACCTCGCCCGCGCGGGGAAGCGCGTTCTGCTCCTCGAGCAGAACCATCAGCCGGGCGGAAACATGTCCGGGTTCCGCAGGCGCGGGTTCTATTTCGATGCCGGCGATCAGTCGTTCGAAAGCCTCGGCATCGTCTTTCCCATCCTCCGCGAGCTCGGACTCTACGATCCGGCGGATTTCACGCGGCTCCGATATCGCATGGTCTCCGATGATTTCGATTTCTATCTCGACTCCATTGACGGCGCAGAAGGTGCGCTCAGAGAGGCGTTCCCGCGCGAGACCGCGATACCCGAGATATTCGACGAGGTGCGGCGCGTGTCGCGATTCCTCGACGAGAACTACGACCCGGGCAGCTTTCCACTGCTCAACGATTTCCGCCTGCGCCACCTTCTCCCCGCGGCAAAGTGGCTGCCACGACTGCGGAAGTGGCTGACCTTCCGCTACCGCGAGAAGATCTCCTCGCGCATCGCCGACCCGTCGCTTCGCACGTGGTTCACACACATCGGGTACCGGCGAATGCCCTTCCTGTTCTTTGCCGGGTTCTGGCATATCTGGATCAACGACTACTGGTACCCGAACGGCGGGATGCAGGCCTTTCTCAACAAGCTGGCCGCCTCATTCGAGGAGCACGGTGGAGAGATCCGCTACAAGACGATGGTCGATCACATCGATGTTGATGACAGCTCGCGCCGCGCGCGGGCCGTGGTGACCGCCGCCGGTGAGGAGATCGCCGCCGACCAGATCGTCTACTCCGGTGACTACAAGCGTTTCGTCGGCGACATCCTCGACGAGCGTCACTTCAAACCGCGCTTCGTGAAGAAGATCCGCGAGGCCGACCTCACCGAGGAGATCTTCAGCGTCTACCTCGGCCTCGATATGTCGCCGGAGGAGCTCTTCGGGTACGTCGGCACTCAGCACGTATTTCTCTTTCCGAACTACGACGTGATTTTCCCGGACGAGAACTCACCGCGCGACGTGCACAGCCGCATGTGGGTCGCGCTCAACGTCTTCCACGGGGAGAACGACGAGGCAGCGCCCGAGGGCAAGTCGACGCTCGTCCTCCAGACCTACAGCTCCTACCGCTGGGAGAATTACTGGCACAACGCAGGCGATTCCGACGAGCGGCGGGAGGAATACACCCGCTTCAAGCACGAGATCGCGAAAGAACTCATCGCAACGGCAGAGCGCCTCATTCCGGGCCTCTCCGAGCGCATCGAGTACCTCGATGCCGGCACGCCCCTCTCGCTCAAGCGCTACACGCGCAACACCGACGGCTCCACCGGCGGGTGGTGCTACGACGATAGGGTTTCGCCCGTGTATCGGAGCCTGGGTTTCAACATGTTCAGGACACCGTTTTCGAACCTGCACGCGGCGGGACACTACGCGCTGTGGCCCGGCGGCGTGAT
>CAYOFA010000018.1:6730-9542 GCA_964402885.1 uncultured Spirochaetaceae bacterium | reverse complement strand
CCGTCCTGTGCGTCGAAATCGACACCGGTCGGGGCGATGCCGATGGCCACGGTGAGCCGATCGACTGCATCCGTCTTGGCATGGGGCACGGCGATGCCCTTCTCGAGTCCCGTGCTGCCCCGTCCCTCGCGCTCGAGGAGGGCGCGGTAGGCGGATTCGGTATCGGTGAGATCACCGGCGTCGGCGAGCACCTGTACGAGCTCGCGCAGTATGTCGGGCTTGTTGCGGCCCTCGAGTGGCACCTTCACAACATCTTCACGTATCTGATCGATCAACGCCATTATGCTATTCCTCTGCTCCGTACTCGAACATGTCCCACACCCGCTCCTGATCCTTGACGATGAGAACCGAGCAGCCGACGCTGCGCATGGCCCGCTCGGATTCGTTGTAGAACTCATCGCGGCGACTGCGCGCGTGCGCGATCTCACCGATCACCAGGAGATCAACCTCGTGCTCGCGAACCATCTTCGTTACTTCCTGATGTACGCTGCCGCTGGCCGTGAGGGTCCGGAGCGGAACACCTTTCTGTTCGGCAAGATCCTTCACGTGCTTCAGATACCTGTCGGCATCCGAGCGAAGGTCCGCCTCGTACTCCTCTTCCTCGGCCTCGACGAAGATACGCGTTTTCAGTAGCTCGTTCAAGGCGCGCGTGTTGATGACATACGCAGCGATAAGCTCCGCACCCGAGGACCCGGCGAGGAGGATGGCGTACTGTGCCGCCGTGATTGACTCCTCCGTCCCGTCTACGAGGACGAGGAGTCGTCGGATTGGCCCTGCCATTGTGCCTGCTCCTTTGCTTCGAGGCGAGATTTGACCATCTTCATGAGAACGAACATGTCGCGCTCGTTCTCCTCGAGGCGTTCCTGTATGATCTTCACCGTTTCGTTGAGCTCGGGGATGGCGATCTTCTCGAGGGCGTTGACCTTTCGAATGGTCTTCTTGACCTCGCGCGCGAGGCGCATGATCGAGACCTTGAGCTCCGCGAGCCGGCCGACGATCTCGAGCACGTCGCGGAATCGCGCGACGGTCTCATCGACCCGGAATGTCGTGCGGTAGGTCGAGTAGTACGGCGCGTGTTCGGTGAACGAGGTCTCGACGACGGGCAACCGGACCCCCATCACCCTGCGCTGGCTGAGCTCGATGTCGGCATCGATGTTCACCGCCGCGGCGATCCGCCCGGTCTTGAGCTTTCCCATGGAAACCGCCGCGCCCCGGAGCGCATCGTGCGCCTCGCTGAGCGCCTCGTCCGCCTCACGCTGCACCTCCTCGGCCTGGTCGACGAGGCCGAGAAGCTCGATGACGAGAATGTTTCGCTTCTGGTCGAGGAGCTCGTAGCCGAGCTCGGCAAACTGCAGCTCTTCCCGCAGCGACATGAGATTCGTCTTTGTGGGAGCAACGTTCCGCGCCGTACTCAGCCTCCGTAGTAGGTCTCGATCTCTTCCTGCGTCACCCGGTGGAGCTCGTCGGCCGGAAGATTTCGAAGCGCCTGCCAGCCGAGATCGAGGGTCTCCTCGATCGTTCGCTCCTCGTACTGCCCCTGAGAGACAAACTCCTTCTCGAACGCATCGCCGAACTTCAGGTACTGAGAATCAAGTGGCGTGAGCTCTTCCTCTCCGATAACCGAGGCGAGGTTGCGCACATCCTTCACATAACTGTAGGCCGCAAAGAGCTGGCTCGCAAGGTGGGGGTGATCGGCGCGGGTGAGCCCCTCGCCGATGCCGTCCTTCATGAGCCGCGAGAGCGACGGCAGGCCGGCGATGGGCGGATAGATACCACGTCCGGCCATCTCGCGCTCGAAGACGATCTGCCCCTCGGTGATGTAGCCGGTGAGGTCCGGCACCGGATGTGAGATGTCGTCATTGGGCATGGTGAGGATGGGAAGCTGGGTGATCGAGCCCTCACTTCCCTCGATGATCCCTGAGCGCTCGTAGATCTCGGCGAGGTCGGAGTAGAGATAGCCGGGATAGCCCTTCCGCGAGGGGATCTCCCCGCGCAGCGTGGAGATCTCGCGAAGCGCCTCGCAGTAGTTCGTCATGTCGGTCATGACGACGAGCACGTGCATGCCCCGGTCGAAGGCGAGGTACTCGGCGAGGGTCAGAGCTGTCCGCGGGGTGACGAGGCGCTCGATGGAGGGATCATCGGCAAGTGAGAGAAAGAGCGCGACGCTCTCCTGCACTCCCGCCTCCTCGAAGCTGCGGGTGAAGTACTGAGCCACATCGTGCTTCACGCCCATGGCTGCAAACACGACCGCGAAGTTCGTCTCCCCGCCGCGGATCTTCGCCTGCCGCGCGATCTGGGCGGCGAGCGCGTTGTGGGACAGGCCGTTTCCGCTGAAGATCGGCAGCTTCTGTCCCCGGATGAGCGTGTTCATCCCGTCGATGGCGGAGAGGCCGGTCTGGATGAAGTCCCGCGGGTACCGGCGCGAGGTCGGATTGATCGGGCGGCCGCTTATGTCGCGCTCGGCCGCACCCACCGGCGGCGGTCCTCCGTCCCTCGGTGCGCCGACACCGTTGAAGACGCGGCCGAGCATGTCCTCGCCGACCGACACCGAGAGGGGCTCGCCGCGGAAGCGAACGCGGGTCCCCGGCATGGTGAGCCCGGAGGTGCCCTCGAAGATCTGCGCAACGACATAGTCGTCGGCGGTCTCGAGCACCATCCCGAGCCGCGCGTCGCCGTCCTCGGTCACGCACTCCACGAGCTCACGATAGCCCACCGGGTGGGTTTTCCGCACGAACACGAGCGGTCCCTCTATCTCCGAGACGCCGACGTACTCCCGCGCGCTCTGCAGGCCGGCCGTCGTGCTGCGGCCGAC
>CAYOFA010000018.1:0-6630 GCA_964402885.1 uncultured Spirochaetaceae bacterium | reverse complement strand
CGCTCGAGCCGTGCCTGGAGCTTATCGATCTGGTCGAGCTCGTCGTTTGCAACGTTCATCTTCATGCGATTTATGTCGGTGAGCACCTTCATCCGTCTGATCTGCACCAGCGTCACTCCGCTCTTTATGGCGCCGGAGCCCCGCCGCCAGTAGGTAAGAACGAGCTGCAGCATCTTCAACTGCTTCTCCACCGTCGAGTACCGATCGATCTCGTCGAAGGCGTTCTGCTGCAGGAACGCGTTCTTGAAGAGGGTCGATACCTCCAGCACGAAGCGCTGACTGTCGGGAAGCGCATCGGGTCCCACCAGCTTCACCACCTGCTGGAGGCGGACCTCGCGCTGGAGGAGGTCCATGATCTCGCGGCGATCATCAAGCCAGTTCGCCCCGACGTGCTCCTCCCACCACACGGCGAGCTCATCGACGTACTCGCTGTAACTGTCGAGCCAGGAGATGGCGGGATAGTGTCGCGCGTTGGCGAGCTGGCGGTCGAGGGCCCAGAACCCGCGCACGAAGCGCTTGGTGTGCTGGGTAACCGGCTCTGAGAAGTCGCCGCCCGGCGGGCTCACCGCACCGATGATGGACACCGAGCCCGGCGCCCCGGCAAGTGACTCGAAGCTCCCGGCGCGCTCGTAGAACTCCGCAATGCGCGTCGGCAGGTAGGCGGGGAAGCCCTCCTCCGCCGGCATTTCCTCCATGCGCCCTGAGAGCTCGCGAAGCGCCTCCGCCCAGCGGGAAGTCGAGTCGGCCATAACCGCAACGTCGTAGCCCTGGTCGCGGTAATACTCGGCGAGGGTCACACCCGTGTAGATGCTTGCCTCGCGCGCTGAGACCGGCATGTTCGAGGTATTGGCAATGAGAATGGTGCGCTCCATGAGGCTCTGCCCCGTGCGCGGGTCCACGAGCTCGGGAAACTCGGTGAGCACGTCGGTCATCTCGTTGCCGCGTTCGCCGCATCCGATGTAGACGATAATGTCCGCGTCGCACCACTTGGCAACGGCATGCTGCGTCATGGTCTTTCCCGTGCCGAACCCGCCGGGAATGGCAACCGTCCCGCCTTTCCCGAGCGGAAAGAGCGTATCGATGACCCGCTGCCCGGTGACAAGCGGCGTGTCGATGGGCTTTCGGCGGCTCGTCGGCCGCGGGCGGCGAATGGGCCAGCGCTGCATGAGCGAGAGCTCGCGCCCGCCGGCTTCGGAGCCATCCTCCGTCCCCACCACGGCCACCGTATCGGTCACCGCGTACTCGCCCTCGGGCTCCACCGACTCGAGCCGCCCTGAGACATCCGGCGGCACGAGGACGCGGTGCTCGATGCGCTCGGTCTCCTGCACCGTGCCGAGGACCTCTCCACCGCGAACCTCCGTCCCCGCCTCGAGGCGCGGCACGAAGTGAAGCCGCGCGTCGCGGTCGAGCCCGGGCACCTGAATGCCGCGGGCGATGAACTGGTCGCTCACATCACGGATGCGCTCGAGGGGCCGCTGTATGCCGTCGTAGATCGTTCCGATGAGCCCCGGGCCGAGCTCCACCGAGAGCGGCATTCCCGAGCCGAGGACCTCCTCTGCGGGCCTGACGCCGGTGGTGTCCTCGTAGACCTGCACGATCGCGCGGTCGCCGGTGAGCTTGACGATCTCGCCGACGAGGCGTGCCTCACCGACGAACACGAGCTCCATCATCATGGCGTCGGTGACCCCTCGAACGTGGATGACCGGGCCGTTCACCCGCGCGACGTGCCCAATAATGCGCTCGCTCATCCTCCGTCCCCGCTTTCACCGCCGTCGGCTGTGCCCGCGCCCGCGGCTCCTCCGTCCCCGTCTGTGAAGAGAACTTCGTAGACGAGTCGCCGAATCTCCGTTTCATGCCGCCGGATGCGTGAATCCACGCGGTTGTCGTAGAGCGTCCGCCCGTCCGGCGAGGAAACGACGACGCCGCGTGAGCCGCCGTGCGGTTCGGCGGCTGCGGTGAGGGTCACATCCCGGCCGCCGACCTTCCGCGCGGTCCGTTGTGCCTCCTCGAGAAGGTCACCGAGAAGCTCCGTCTCGCCCGCGGCAACCGAAACGGTGAGCTCCGTCCCCTCGAGTCCGAGGGCACCCTCGGCGATCCACCCGATCATCGCCTGCCGATACGCATCGGAGCCCTCGCGGCTCATCGCCACGATCCGCTCACGCGCGCGCCGTTGCACCGCGGCAAGCACATCGCGACGGCGGGCGAGCTCGTTTCGCCGCTGCGCCCGGCTGATCTCGGCGTCGGTGCGGCGGTTTATCTCCTCGATGCGCTTCTTCGCCTCCGAGACAGCATCATCTTTGACGCGCTGCACGCGGCCGGAAAGCAGCATGCGACGGTCCTCCACCCGCGATTTCGCCTCACTTCGGATCTTCTCCGCCTCCTCGCGGGCGTCGGCGAGGATCCCGTCGATGATCTGTTTCGCGTCCTGGTTGGAGTCTGCGTTATGTTTGTCGGCGTTCGATTCGGCCATTACAGATTCATTCCAATCGCCTGGTTCACCATCTCGCGGATCGTCGGCCGGTCGGGCTTTCGCCCCTGCGGCCCCGGGATCTCGAGGATCAACGGAAACTGCTCGGAGAGCACGTACTCATCAACTCGCGCGCGGACCATGTCGGCTGCATCCTCCGTCATGATCACGATGCCCGCATCGCCTGAAAGTGCGTTTTTGAACGCGGTCTCCGCCTCGGCGGCGGAGGAAACCTCCGTCCCCTCCACGCCGGCAAGCGCAAAGCCGAGCACCGTGTCCTCATCTCCGATCACGTGATAGCGCATCGGCTCTACACGCGCCCCAGAATAATGAGCGCCGTAATGAAACCGAAAACCACGAGTCCCTCGGCCAGGGCGATGAAGATGAGCGCCTGCCCCGCGACCTCCGGTTTCTCACTGATCGCTCCCATGGCCGCCGCCCCGACATTCGCAATACCGATTCCGGCGCCCAGGGCCCCGAAGCCGAAGGCTACGGCCGCCGCGATGAAGCCGAACTTTGCCACGCCCGCCTCGGTCTCGGTCATCGCCCGCTCCTCGGCGGCCGGCTCCTGCGCGTAGACCTGCACCGCGGAAACGGCACCAAACATGCCGACAAACGCGACCAGGAACAGGATGGACCCGGCTACTCTGCGGCGAAACCGCTGCTTCTCATTCTGCATTCATTGCCTCCTCAAGCTCGTCCCGCAAGCGATATCGGTCTGTACACCTCCCCGGATCCGGAGAAGTACTTGGAGAAGAACTCGTAATAATTCAAACGAAGTGATTGGATACCGGCGGAGAGGCCCTCCAGCCCGATGACCAGGGCGTTTCCGAAGATCAGAATCAGGATGGAGAACACCGAGTATCCTCCGTCCCCGGCCGCGAGCGAGGCGATCTCGAAAAACGCGGTCATGAGCGTCACATGGGCGATGCCGAGCCCGGCGACACGCATGAACGAGAGGGTGTTCGCCAGGTATCCCGAGGCGACCTCGAGAAGCTCGAGGAGCCAGTTCATGACCGCGGCGACCGTCGCCCCGGCGATCCCCCGCGAGGGCCGCTCCCCGGCCCCGGCACCGTCTTCAGCCCCGGCGAAGAGCGCCTGCGCCGGTTCCTTGAGCAGCAATACGAGCGCCGGCGCCACGAGCGCAACCGCAAGCTCCGTCCCTCCCGGAAGCTGCCGGTAGCCGGAGCGGACGAAATGGTAGGCGGTGTAGATGCCGCCCGCGTAGAGCCAGGCCGTCACGAGGCCCGCGCGGTCGAAGATCACCTCGAGCCAGTGCCGTCTGCGGGCAAGGTTGATCCAATTGAGGACGAATCCGACGCCGATGACGGCGATGCCGAGGTAGATGGTGAGGGCGAGAATGTCGAAGATCGAGGTGATCGCTCCCTCACCGGCGTGCCCGCTGACCACGCCGTGGAAGTCGAACCAGATGGGCGGAAGCCACTGCATCCCGAAGTAGGCCCCGAAGAGCACACCAAAGGTGATGGCCGACGCCGCGCACCACACGAGGAGCCCGAAGAGCTCCCTCGTGCGCCCCTGAACGCGCGGGCTCCTGAGCCCGAGAACGCCCGCGAGAAGCAGGACCGCGCCGTGCCCGGCGTCGGCAAACATGAGGCCGAACATGGTGAGGTATGCCACCGCCACGAGGATGGTGGGGTCCACCGAACCGTAGGCCGGCGTCCCGTAGTTCTCCACGAGCATCTGGAAGGGCTTCAGGATCTTCGGGTTCTTCAGACGCACCGGAACGCGCACCTGCTCCTGCTCCTCGACCTCGCGGCCGGCGTGCCAGGTGAGGTAACAGCGTCCCCCGCTCACGCGCCGCACCGCCTCATCGACCCGCGCTACGTGCTCCTCGGGAACCCAGCCGGAGAGGATCACAGTTCGGTCGGTATGTTCGAAGTAGGAGCGAACGTCGAGGACCAGTTCGGCATGGCGGAGATCGCCCCACGCGCGCTCGAGCTCCTCGCGTCGCCCGGCGACCACCTCCCCGACCTGCTCACCGATATGCTCCTGCTGCTCCCGCGCCGCGTCGAGCTTCTCGCGCACACCGGCTGCCTGCACGCCCTCGGGGATCTCCTCGGAGGCGGGCAGGTCGATGTCCTCCCAGCCGTGTCGCTTTCGAATCTCGGCGATCGAGGCGGCGTTTCGCTTGAGCGTCAGAAGAAGCACCTCCACGCGATCCTCCGTCCCTCCGAGCTCGACGTCCGTGGCCGGATAGGAGCCGAGCTCGCGGCGAAGCTCGTCGATCCGGTCCCGGGGGACGGAGCCGGCGCGGACATCGAGGTAGCTGTGACCACCTGACGACTGAGCCGCCCGCCCGGCTTCCCGGTAGACCGCAACCTGGCGATCGAGCTCCTCGAAGCGCATGATCTGCTGCTGCAGCTCACGCTGCTTCGCGCGCAGGGTCTCGATTTCCTTTCCCACATCGTCTACGAGCTCCTCGACACTGTCGACGTCGACGACCTCCGTCCCCGTCCGGGAAGGAACGGATGCCGGCACGTCGATGCCGCCGGTGGCGAGTGTCGATTCCACGCGCCGGCGGACCTCGGAGATCCGTCGGCGCTCCTCGCCCACCGACTCGGCCCGCAGGCGATGCGAGCGGTCGAGGTCCCGCACATCCACGAAGTGGAGCACACCGAGGTGGAGCAGCTCGCGCGACAGCGCGTCCGCGTCGGCGTCGAGGACGGCGGCAACGAGATAGCGCATGCGCGAGGGGAACATCATAGTGCTGCCTCCACTGCCTCGCGCTCGAGGCCGTAGTACAGACCGTTCAGCACCGCCGATATCCGCCTGAGTTGCCGCTGCGAGAGCACGAAATAGGAAAGCACCACCGCCATGGTAAAGGGATAGGCTCCGAGCGATCTATGCACGAGCCGGTCGGTCTCCTCCTCGAGCGCGGCCTCGATGAGCTCGAGCTCGTGCACCTCGCGTCCCTCCGCACGTCCCTCCGCGCTTCCGCCGGCCCGGCCGAGCTGCTCGAGAAGCGCTCCTGTCGGACGCCCCGAGCCCAGCGCGCGCTCGAGGGTGCGCGTGTCGAAGGCGCGCCCTCCGGGAACGAGACCGGCCCGGATATCCTGTTCGGAGAGGTTGTAGTAACCAACGGCTCGCACGATCCAGGAGACGTTCTCCCGGTCGGCCTCGAGTGCCGTGAATGAGAGTGCCGCCTCGCGGTCGGGCCGCGGCAGCTGCTCCGCGAGGGCGAGGAGTCGGCCCAGATAGTCACGGTCGAGTGATCGCTCCACGGAGAACAATGAGCCGCTCGACTGCACCCGATCGATGGTGGCCGCAACCGCATCCGCGTAGGGTGTGTCCGCGAGTGCGCGGGGTATATCCCCGGGAGCGGCCGCGTTCGCGATCGTATCGAAGTTGATGGGGTGGTGTACGGTCTCGCGGGAAAGATAGCCGATCTTCGTCTCGACGTGCTTTCCGCGCACCGCATGCTCGAACCACAGGCGCAGCGCCGTCTTCAGATTCTCGATCTCGTAGCGGTCGCAGAGCGCCTCGACGAACTCCCGGCGCGCTCCCTCGAAGTGACGCTCGACGTCGAGAAGAGCCTCCACCTCACGGCGATAGAGCTCCTGCTCGCACATGCGCACATCACCGGTATCGCGATACGCCGAGGCTACATCATCAAAGCCCTGACCCTCGAGCTCGGAGACCGCCTCATCGACCGACGCTGATCCTGCAAGCGAGCGGAAGAAACTCTCATCGAGCATCTTGCCGATGCGTGCCCTGAGTTTCGCGTTTATGTAGTTGTACGCCCGCAATTGGCTCCGCATCTATCGTTCGTATTCCGGCGTAAGAAGAAGCTTCGTCACACGGTTCAGCGCATTCTTGACGCGATCCGCGTGCGCGTCCATGTACTGTTCGGCGCTTCGCTCGCGCGAGAGCGCGGCCTCGAGCCGCTTCTGCGCCTCGTCCCTGGCCGCGTCCACGCGCTCGCGCAGGATCTGTGCGGCTTCTTCGCGCGCCTCGCCAAGGGCGTCGCGCTCCTCCGCATCGAAGGACGAGCGGATTTCCTCCGCCTCGGCACGAGCGTCGGAGACGATCTGCTCGGCCTGCCGTTCCGCCTGCACGATTTCGTCGACGATCTCGAACATTGTGACCCCTCCATCGACTATATACGCCGCGCGCTCAGCCTATCAAGGGACGGAGGAGGTCGG
>CAYOFA010000017.1:29017-31998 GCA_964402885.1 uncultured Spirochaetaceae bacterium | reverse complement strand
CCGTGCAGAAGTTCGTCTGCACGGGTGAGCCGCTCACATCTCCTTACGCCCGATTCTCTTCTGCTGATTGTACCCACACGCTGCTATATACTTCACGTGTCATGAAGTCACGGTTTGAGTACGATCCCAACACCTCCGGCTACGAACTCCTGAGCTACTGTCTCGACCGGCTTTTCGCCGGCGACTTCGAGACCTTCAACGAGCTGGCGGACTTTCTCGACACGCTTCCCCGGGATAAACGGGTGGAGTTCGTATATCCGCGCTGGTTCCGGGTCTACCGGGGGATTCGCTGGGGCAGGTTCAGCGATCTGAACCCTTTGACCTATCGTGAGCTGTGGAAAGCGCTGGTAACGCCCAGGGCCGGCTACCGATCGGCTGGAGATCTCAGGCGGGATATGACGATTACCAGCCTCTACTGCGGGATCGTCGACATCCACGGATACAGCGAGTTCTGCCAGCGCGTCGGAAATAACGTGTCCATGCTGCAGCATCTCGACGAGGTGATTCAGGTCGACGTAGCGACGATCGCATCCGATGAAGGAGTGCTCAGCACTCGCTCGCGGGGAGACGAGATCGTGCTGATCGGCGCGCGTGCTGTCGCGTTGCTTCGGACGGTCATGAAGATCGCCGAGCTGTTTTCGAAGTCGCGTTCGCTCGACGCCGGCTCGTCCGTGCGCGTAGCGAGCGGAGGGCCCCTCCTGCTTCCGGCGATGGCGATTTCCGCCGGCATAGCCGGTGGACAGAAGTACACCCCCCTTGTTATCACCGGCGATGGCGATATCTCGGGGCATCTGATCAACTCGGCCGCGCGGCTTCAATCGAGAGCCAATAAGCTGTCTCCGACGCGGACGAAGGTTCTGCTGACTACTCAGGTTATGTCGGCGACGACTCGGGAAGTCTCGGAAGGCGGCGAAACTCTCGAGGAGAGCCAGGAAGGGCTCGACGGCGGGGTATTCTTCTGGCCCTCCGGGCAGATTCGTTTCAAGGGAATCACCCTTGGTGTGCAGGAGCTGGTATTCCGGGTCGAGGACGCCTACAAGCGGGTTCTGTGCACCAGCTTTGAACGTCTGCTCACCGTCCTCAAGAACGAGCGCTGGGAGGACTACGTCTTCAGTGAGGCGGTGATTCTCGTCGAGCGGGCGGCGGCCAACATGCCGCAGTTCACCATCAGTGCCGCTTCGGGCGGGACCGCCATCAGCAACCAGGACGTGATGGAGTATGCATCGCGAGTTCGCAAAGCCTATGAGTCGGGCAAGGACTACGGCGAGGCGATCGGGATGTTCGGGACTCTGACCGGTCTGTGCGAACGGATCGAGGGCTTCGACGAGCATGTGCTCGAGTATCTCCGGGAAATCTACGAGAGATATCAGTGGTTGCTTGGGATCTTTACGAGCCGGCTCGATGAGCTGGTCGAGGAGCGCATCGGTTCACTCCTGGCGCCGGAGGTGCGCGATGCCTACCGCAAGGCGGAGGCGAATAACGAGGTTCTGAGACGCATCCGGGCGAAGGCGCAGCAAAGCCCGGAGCTCGGTGACAGAAAGTCCATGTGGTTCAGAGTCGTCCGCCGCCACCGCGCGGACGTGCGACTCGACATGTACTCTGAGAAGAGCTGAAGCGGCGGAGGTTGCCCAGTCTCCGGCGCCGGACGCCGCGGGGCACCCGGCGCCGCCCGGCATGAACGCCGAACGCCCACCCCGAACGCCGGGGGGGCAAAGACGCAGCCCGAACTTCTTGCGCCCGCGCGCGTTCCGGTGGAAGAAGCTTCACACTTCGCCCGCTGATTACTACCTTTGGACTCAGACATACGGGGACATCCCGCACATGGAGCGTTGATACTATGGCCAAGTTCTGGAACAAGCCGCGCATCGTATTCATCGTCTGGGCGATCGTCGAGCTCATCGGCTGGCTTACCACCCACTATTTCTTCATGGATTTTCGGGCCAATTGGATCTGGCTGGTCCTCTCGGTCATAGCATTCGTCCCGATGGTGAAATACATGCCGTGGAAGCAGAAGAAGCTCAGAAACATCCTGGTGCTGTGGCTCACGACAGTGGCGGTGGGAATGGCAGTGTCGTTTCTCTCGTTCGAGGTGCGACCGCTCTTTCCTCTCGCTACCTATCTCGGAGTTTTCTGGCTCTTCCTCATGGGCGCCGCTTTTCTCGTGAACGCGCTGTGGTGGACGCCGGGCCTTTTCATCATCGGGGGCGCGGTGCAGATCGTCGCCGGGTTTCTGCCGCTCGCATTTCCGATGCTCATAGCCTATCAGTACCTGGTCGCGGCAGTGGCAGGAACCGGTGCCATGCTGATTCTGCTCCCCAATAAACGATTCAAGAGACGTCGAACGCGGTCCGCCACGGCCTGACAACGCGTACGAACTGTGCGATCGTGTGAGGCATGAGCACAAGCGAACCGCATCACGCCTCTCCGGCCTCGTTCATCTTCTTCGCCGCCACCATGTTCCTTGTGGGCATGGAGATGGCGGAGACCGGTGCTGCGCTCGAGCGAATGACGACGGCGCTCGACCTCACTCCGTCCCAGCAGGGGCTGCTCGTCTCCCTCCGCTTCGTCGGCGGTCTCGTCGTGGGGCTGCTTCTGTGGGCAGGCCACGCACATGTGCGATTCAAGGAGGCGCTTGGTGCGGCGCTGATCCTCGTTGTCGTGTCGGGCCCGTTTCTGCTTTTCCATTCATACGGAGCGGCCCTGGTCGTTGCCATCCTGCGGGGGCTGTCGATGGGAGCTGTAATCCCGCTCTCGGGAATGTTCGCGGCGGCCCAGCGCCGATGGAAGCCGGGACAGGTTGCCGCGAGCGTGAATGCCACCCTCAGCGCAGGGATGGTGTTGCTTTCTCTCTTTGCAACGGTGCTTGCCGCGACGATGGACGTCGCCTGGGAGGCCTACTGGGTGCCGGCGAGCGTGCTGGGAGCGGTGCTTCTTCTGGTGCTGCCCCTTGTCGTGTTCCCCGTGAGCGGTGCCGGCGCCGG
>CAYOFA010000017.1:9411-28917 GCA_964402885.1 uncultured Spirochaetaceae bacterium | reverse complement strand
GGGGCGTGCGCGGCCCGATCGGGGGTACGACCTGGACATATGCCGCCGCCGGCCTGTTGCTCGTGGGGAGCGAGGGAGTACTTCTCGGATTGATGCCCGCCCAGACCGTCCTCGCTTCGGGGACCCGAGCGGGCGGTGAGCTCCTTGCGCTCTATCTCATGGCAGGCGTGCTCGTGGGCCGGACGGCGGGAACCTGGCTGTTCAGCCGTTTTGCGACCGTGCGGGTTCTCACCGGTTCAGTAGCGGTGCTGTCCGCAGCTGCCGTCGGGTGGACTCTCTTCCCCTCGCTCGCTTCGGCCATGCTCTTCGTGCTCGGCTGTGCCACTGCCAACCTCTTCCCGGGCATAATCTCGCACATTTCGCATGAGCGACCTGAGTCGGCAGGTGCGACGATTGCCTCCATCGGCTGGACCGGTGGGCTCGGAGGGACGGTTGTTCCCTCGGTGGCCGGCGCGGCGCTCGGCGCGGGCTTTCCGGTGCGGTTGCTCACCCTGTTCGTGATTATTCCGACTCTCGGGGCCTACCTCCTTGCGCGGACGGTAGGTTCCAGCCGGGCCGGCGCCGTTGACGCCTAATACCGCGGAACCTACACTGTATCCGGATCGCCTATGTATGATGCGTCCTGGCCGCTCTCGGTGCATGCCATCGTCTTCCTCGTTTCCGCCGTTCTCGTTGCGGTGGTGGGCGTACGTCTCACGGATTACGCCGCACGCATAGCCCGCCGAACGGGTCTCGGCCAGGCGCTGACCGGCGCGCTCTTCCTCGGGGCAACGACATCGCTTTCGGGCATTACCACCTCGGTCACCGCCGCCGCGACGGGGCATGCGGAGCTTGCCGCGAGTAACGCCGTGGGCGGCATCGCAGCGCAGACGGTGTTTCTCGCGATCGCAGACCGCCTCTATCGAAAGGCGAATCTCGAGCACGCGGCGGCGTCCGACGAGAATATGCTTCAGGGCGCACTTCTGATATCACTCCTGGCTCTGACCCTGCTTGCCGCATTTACGCCCGCATACTCGCTCTTCGGCGTTCATCCCGTTACCATCATCATTCTGTTCACATACGCGTCGGGCCAGCGCCTCGTCCTGACGGCAAAGGGGGAGGCGATGTGGCAGCCACGCATCACCGAGCAGACCCAGATAGAGGAGCAGTTTCACGACGGCGGCGAACGAGACAGCCGCTCGATGATGTCAATATGGACCCGCTTTGCGATTTCCGCTGTGGCGATCGGCGTTTTCGGCTACGCGCTCGCGCGCTCCGGTGTCGCAGTTGCCGAGGCGACGGGTCTCAGTCAAACCGTGCTCGGCGGCCTCTTCACTGCGGTCGCCACCTCCTTCCCCGAGCTCGTTACCGCCGTCGCCGCCGTCCGCATCGGTGCGCTTACGCTGGCGGTGAGTGACATCATGGGCGGGAACGCCTTCGACGTGATCTTTCTTGCCGTCGCCGACCTCGCCTACCGTGACGGATCGCTCTACCATGCCATGGGCTCCCGTCCGACATTTCTGATTCTTCTTACGATTCTCCTCACCAGTATCCTGCTCATGGGGCTCATCAGGCGTGAGAAGCACGGCATCGCCAATATCGGCTTCGAGAGCTTTCTGTTGTTCCTGGTATACGCCGGCGGATTTCTGATTGTCGCAACGACGGTCGGATAAGGAGGAAACACGGCAATGAACCCGAAAACGATTCTGTGTTATGGAGACTCGAATACCTGGGGCTGGAACCCCGCGCGGATGGAGCGATTTGGTCCTGACGAGCGCTGGACCGGCGTCCTCGCGTCGGCGCTCGGCGATGGCTACCGGGTGATAGAAGAGGGCCTCAACGGTCGAACTACGGTGTTCGACGACGCCCTCGATCCGGATCGAAACGGGCGGACATACCTTTTGCCCTGTCTCAAGAGCCACATGCCGCTCGACGTCGTCGTGATCATGCTTGGCACGAACGACCTCAAGACGCGATTCGGTGCTTCGGCGTACGAGATTGCGGACGGTGCGGGACGTCTCGTGGAGATGGTGCAACGGAGCGGGGCCGGCCCCGTGGGTGGCGCCCCGCAGATCGTCCTCGTCGCACCGCCTCCTGTCGGCGACACATCCCGCTTCGGTGGTGATGACCCCGCGTACGCGGGGAGCGAGCTATCCTGGGCTGGTGCCATCGAGAGGTCGAAGCAATTCGCGGCGCAGTACGCGCGAGTCGCCGCCGCCTACGGGTGCGGGTTCTTCGACGCGGGGAGCGTGGTCGCCACAAGCGCCCTGGACGGACTCCACTGGGACGCCGACGGCCACCGCGCCTTCGGCGAGGCGCTTTCCGAAACGCTGCGGTGAGCGCGCCGAGACGCTGTTCCGCGCCGACGCCCGGCGACGCGGCGCCGGGGACGGCCGCGCGGCGGTGATCCCGCCACGGCCCGGCAGGGGCTTCCCGGCGGCGGGGTGGAACCCATGGCCGCCCCGGCACCACCGCCTTCGGAAACCTCCGAAAGAAAGGCCCCGCTGAAACAGCGGGGCCCGTTCATTGGTGGCCCAACAGGGCCGACCATCCATCGTAATCTTACTACGTACTATCCTTTGCGCTTCTTCATGGCGATCCCGACGCATACAGCCGCACCGCCCCAGGTGAGAAGAAGCCCGAGAATCATGAAAAGAACTGCTCCAGCAGACATAGTTTTGTCCTCCTTCTACCGTTATTCCGAGAGCACCGACTCATCCGACCACTTCGCGCGCGAAATGGCGATGCCGATTATCACAGCGAGTGCCGCCACCAGCCAACCAAGAAGAATGACCTGCAGCGTTCCATATCCGCCGTAGTTCTCCTGGAAGTTGCTCACGAAGTTCTGGATGACACTGATACCGAGAACGATCGGGGTGACGACCTTGATCATGAAGTTCCACCAGCCGCCGACCCGGAAGTCGGAGGTAGCGTTTGCATGGTCGCGAACGTCCGCCAGCTTGAACATGTAGCCGATGATGATGACCTCGGCCAGACCGGAGATTGCAACGCCGAACTGGTTGATGAAGTAGTCGGCAATGTCGAGGATGTAGAGCCCGGCACCGGTGGTATAGATCAGACTGATCAAACCCGCGATGACCGTGTACCAGATAACCACCTTCTTGCGCGGCGCATTGAGTTTGTCGGCAAGCGACCGCACCACGACCTCGTTGATCGAGATGAACGAGGACAGACCCGCGAAGGTCAGCGCGAGGAAGAAGAGCAGACCGACGAGGACGCTCATGGTCGGCAGCTGGTTGATTGCCGCCGGGATGGTCGCGAACGCCAGGAACACACCGGAGAGGTTCTCGGGAAGCTCCCCACCCGCCTGATGCATGAGGTAGCCGACGATGCTGAATACGGCGATACCGGCGAGCATGCTGAAGCCGGAGTTCAGAAGCGCGGTCATGAAGCCGTTGTTGACGATGTCCGCGTCATCGGGCAGGTAGCTCGAGTAGGTGATCATGATCGCGAAGGCGATACTGAGGGTGAAGAAGATCTGCCCGTATGCAGCTACCCAGACGCCGCCGTCCATTATCTTCGAGAAGTCGGGCCTGAACAGCATCTCCAGGCCGTCTGCGGCGCCCGGAAGGGTGATACCGCGAATCAGGATGATGAGCAGCATGAAGATGAGCAGCGGCATGAAGATCTTGTTGGCCCGCTCGATTCCGTTCTTCACACCCGCGTAGAGTGCAAAGAAGCTTATCAACCACGCGAGAGCCACCGTAGCGACGATCGGCCAGTTCATGCCGCCGAGCTGGAACGGACCGTCCGTCAGCCCGAGAAACTCGCCGACGAAGAAGTTGACCGGCTCGCCCGACCACGCAAGCGTGAACGAGAAGAAGAAATAGTTGATTGCCCAGCCAATGATGACCACGTAGTAGCTGGCGATGACGAACGATATGAGTGCCTGCCACCAGCCGAGCCATTCGAACTTACGGTTCATCTTGGCGAACGTAAGAGGGGCTCCTCCCTTCATCTTGTGACCCATCGAGAATTCCATGATGATGATGGGAATTCCCGCGGTGATCAGGGCGATGAAGTACGGAATGAGGAATGCGCCTCCTCCGTTGTCAAATGCCTGATAGGGAAACCGCCAAATGTTTCCGAGCCCAATGGCGGAACCTACGGCAGCAAGGATGAATCCTACCCTGCTTCCCCACTGTTCCTTTTGCATTACTGCTTCCTCCTTGAAATCTGCGGAGATTATGTGGATGGCTCCTTTCTTTATGGCAGTCCGGCAATCCTTTGTCAAGTTTTTTTCGCTTTTGCTAAGAACACAGGGTTGCCGAGGCGTAAGAACGGTTGTATACGTTGATACACCGATGGAGGCGCACATTCCCCAACGGCTCAGGCACACACTCTTCGGCCTGGTCAATCGACCCTACCTTTCCTCCGCCCTCGCACGCGCGAAACGGCCGCTCATCGTCCACATCAGCGACACGCCCCGCATGAGCTATCCCTTCGTGTATCGAATCGCGCGGCTTCTGCGCCCGGAGTACCTGATACATACCGGTGACATTGTGGACGACATAAAGCTCGAGAATCGCCCGGCGGAGGCCGGCGCCTACGAAAACGTCGTGGCCAGGTTCCTGTCGCGGCTCGAGGCGACGCCGGTCGGCGCCATCTATCTCGTTCCGGGAAACCACGACGCACGCTCGATCCTCGAGAGCCGCAGCAGCCGCGCGGTGACCGTGCCGGAGGGCGCGAGGCTTCATCTCGCGGGGCTCAGTATTTCGGTGTCACACCACTACGACCCGGCTGTCGCCGGAGGCCTCGCCGACAGCGACTTCTACCTCTACGGTCATACCCCTGCGCCGGACCATCATCGACAGGACAACACGCAGTGCCTCAACGGCATTTCGACGGTCACGGTCATCGAGGTCCCCTCGAGACGTCTGCATATGTTGCCCTATCCGGCGGGCACCGATAGTGTGAGGAAGCTGCTTCTGCTCAAGCCCGGATTGTAACGGTGCCCGGCGTCCGCGGCACCCGGGAGGAGGTATCCATGATATTCATTCGGAACGGACCCCGTTTTCTCTTTGTGCGAACGGATAGTCGACAGGAGGTCGAGCGTCACGCAGTGGAGCGCTTCGGCGCAGTTCACTTCGCCTTCAACGACGCGCTGGCGCGCGCGCAGGAGAACACCACGATCCTGTTTTTCACGCGGCCGGGACTGACGCAGACGAGGGTCGCGGACGCCAAGTCGATCATGCTCGTCCCTGTGGCCTCCTCCGTATTTCTGGCATCTCTGTTCAACGACGGGCTGACCGGCATCGTGGAGAGTGTGCACCTCGGCCCCGGCATGATTCTGCTCCGGGTGGTGGGGGACGGTGCCCCGACGCTCGAGGAGCTCGAGCGCCGCTACGACGGCGTTCGAGCGGACTTCGAAGGGGCGATCGAGGCCGGCGAGTCTGAGGACACGTTCGTGAGCCTCTCGAATCAGCCGATCAACAGAGTCGTCGACACCACCGCGCTTCCGCAGCCGCAGGTTCTCATCCACCGCCCGGCGCACGAGCTCTACAGCGAGCTGCGCAACCAGGGGGTGCATTTCATCACTCAGAGCCTCGATCGGCAGGAGTGGTACGAAGTGCGCATCAACATCTATGACGCGTCGGCGAAGTACGAAGAGCACTATGACCGGTTGGTGCTTGTGCTCTCGGACCTCAACATCGGCATGATTCTCGGCGAATCGTGGACGCGTGACCATGCCCTTGCACTGTTCTCGGTCCTCGCATACCAGGTTCGCCTCTTCACACTGACCGAGCCCATCAACGTGAAGCGCATTCTCATGGGGCTGGAGGCCAACGAGGAGGGGAAGCGCATCGTCGATATGGACCTCTACTACCGAAACCGGAAGATAAGCAAGTCCGACAAGGGCGTGCGAACATCGAAAACCGAGGGGCGGCTGGATCTCCGGCGGGAGCTCCTCGGCCGTCTGACCCCGGATGCCGTGCGGGAGTTGCGGCAGATCGAAGCACAACTCGTCCGGGAGTGAGCCCGGGTCGCGCCGACCGTACAATCCGGGCGCGGCCCCCGCCCGCTATTCGCCCTCGGTCCGGAACGCGCCCACGCCCTCGTTGATCTGATCGACGAGCCGCCCGAGCTCCTCAACGAGCTCGGAGACCTGCCGCATGGCATCATTTACCTCGTCTATGCCCGTGGTGACCTCCCGGATTCCACCGGCGCTCTCCGTGGCGATAGAGCGAATCTCGTTTTCGGAGTCGCGGATGCCGCGGATGGCGGTGTCGACCGCTCCGGCGCGATCCCTGATGTCGTTCGTCGTCGTCTGCAGGGACGTCATCGCCGAAAGAATCTCCCTCCCGGCCTCTGAAAGCTCGGCGGTACTCGATTCTATCTCGGAGAAGGTCTCCACCGTATGTTCGGTCTCCTCGATGACCGTACCGAACTCCTGTTCCGCACCGGTAACGGCCGCTCCGGTTTCCTGTATGCTCGCCACGACGTCCTTCACGGTGGCGGCGATCCGGGCCGAGCTCTCGGAGGAACCTTCGGCGAGTTTCCGGATCTCCTCGGCAACGACCGCGAATCCTTTGCCCGCCTCGCCGGCATGCGCCGCTTCGATGGCTGCGTTCATGGCGAGCAGATTGGTCTGCGCGGCGACATCCCGGATGGCGTCGGCGGCTTCCCGGATCGAATCGATCTTCGACGACACGCCTTCGGAGAACATTCGGTTCGCATCGCGGAGTTGTGCCGAGGCCGCACGCGAGGTTTCCGAGAGCTGCGTCGTTCGCCGTCGGCGCTCGTTCGTGTTGGCTGCCACGCTCTCGAGGGAGCTCAGCATCTCGTTTACCGAGGCGGTGGACTCCTCCACCATGGCGGTCTGATCGGTGATCTCATTCACCACCCCTTCGATGCTCGTCGTAATCGAGCCGACGGCTTCCGCGTTCGAGTCGATGGTCTGTTCGAGGGTGGCGAACCGGTCCCGCATGCTCGAGACATTCGCGGCGATCTGCTCCATCGCGGAGCTCGTCTGCTCGGCGGAGACCGAGAGATTATTCCCGACCGTCTCCGCGGATGCGGTGGAGTCTTTCACCCCCACCACGATGCCGTTGAGTTTCTCCACAAAGGAATTGAAGGCCAGTGCGAGGGTGCCGATTTCGTCACGTGCGGTGGCGGGCAGTCTCTGCGTGAGATCCCCCTCTCCCTCGGAAATTTCGCGGAGCCCGGCTGCCGTCCGCCGAATCGGCACAGTGACGCGCCGGCTGAGAAGAAACGTGATTGCCGCGAAGAAGAGCATGACCACGGCGAGCGAGGTGCCCGTTGTTCGCAGCAGGCTCATCGCGATACTGCCGGTGATCCGGTTCTCCGGAATGGCCACCGCAACCTGCCAGGGCACGCCGGACACCGGCGCGGTGGCGATCAGCAGGGGGCCGCTCTGAGCCCGCGGGACCGTGAAGATCCGCTCCTCGGGCATGGTGAATCGGCTCGTCATCTCGAGGCTCGACTCCACGCCGCTTGCGGCGAACGCCGCGTCGAGATACTGCACTTCATCGGCGGACTCGAGCCCGGGGTGGCTGATCACCGCCCCGGACCCCGTATACAGCCAGATGTCGGATCCTGACGCTTCCGACTGGTCGGCGACGTAGCGACGCACCTGACCAAGTGAAAGATCGATTGCGAAAACACCGAGTACCTCGTTATCCTCGGAACGAATGGGATAACTGACGGTGGTAGCCGTGGGGTCGAGTCCGCCCACTCCTGACGGATTGAGGTAGGGATCGGTTACGTAGAAGCCGCTGCTCTGCACTGCACCGGTGTAGTAGCCCTTCTCCCGGCCGTCGTAGCCCTCGGGCAGGTCTACCCAGTCGCTGAGCGTGAGAACACCTGTCTCTGCGCTGACCGAGTAGAGAAACACCACGTTCTCGCCGTCGAACGCTTCGAGGGTGGTGATGTACTCCTCGTAGCCTGCTACGTCCTCGAAAGCTTCGCGCGTGTAGAGGGGCGGCGGCGCGTTTCGCACATACTCCCGGACCGCCGGTGTGCGGGAGAGGCCTACGGTAACCTGGCGAAGTTCCGCCATTTGCCCGCTGACACCGTTGGCGATTTCCCGGCTCTGGAACTCCTGTTCACGCAGGACCTGGCGGTAGAGGAGATCTCTCTGCGCGCGGAAGGTCAGGTAGCCGGTGGCGCCGAGCAGGACGAGCGGAAGCACTATCAGAAACAACACGAGCCGTGTATTGATATTCATGACAAATTCTCCAAGGTTGGATGACTGACATTTGCATAAAACAAGTGTTATGTCAAATAACGGTGCCGCGCCGTTTGCGCCGCCCTGATGAAAGAATTGCCGTCTGTCGTTATATTAGTCGTACATGACGAACCGCATTGGAGAGAACCATGAGCGAAGATAACGACAAGCTGCACCGCCGGGAGCGACTGGTATGGCTCGGCGTAACCGCTGCACTTGTCATAACCCTGTTGGTAGTAATCGTGCCGTCGGCCGCATTCGGTCAGTCGACCACGAGCGAGCAGGATCGCCTGCTGGACATGTTCGAGCAGGTGTTCCGATTCGTGCAGAACAACTACGTCGACGAGGTGGAGGCCCAGAAGCTGATCGAAGGTGCCCTCGAGGGTATGTTCGAAAGCCTCGACGACCCGCATTCGGCATACCTCACAATGGAAGAGATGCGCGACCTCTCGGATACCACACAGGGAGAGTTCGGCGGCGTGGGGATGTATATCTCGAAACAGGCGGTGCCCGAGGACAGCCGCGAGCCCGCCTACGTGGAGGTGATCTCACCGATCGAGAGCACCCCCGCGGATCGTGCGGGGGTGCGGTCCGGCGATCTCATCATCGCCATAGAGGGCGAGACGACCGAGGACCTCAGTATCGACGAGGTGGTTGCCCAGTTGCGCGGTAGTCCGGGCAGCGAGGTCGAGATAACCATCCGCCGGGGGGAGAGCCGCAGTTTCGACGTGTCCCTCACCCGCGAGATTATCGAGGTGCCGACCGTTCGCCACGCGATGATTCCCGGAAACATCGGCTACATCCGCATCATTCAGTTCACGCCCTACACCGACGAACGCGTCGAGGAGTCGGTCAAGGAGTTCGAGAACGAGGGCTACGAGTCGCTCATCATCGATCTGAGGAGAAACCCCGGCGGATTGCTTCCGGCCGTGGTGGATACCGCGGATCTGTTCTTTTCGGACGGATTGATTGTCGGTACGCGCGGTCGCAGCCCCGGGGAGAACCAGCGTTTCACCGCCGACAACGGGGTGGACGTGCCGCGTGAGATGCCCGTCGTCGTCTTGATCGACGAAGGCTCGGCGTCGGCCTCGGAGATTCTCGCCGGTGCGCTGAAAGACCGCGACAGGGCCTATCTGATCGGCGAGACGACCTACGGGAAGGGTTCGGTGCAGCAGGTGCGACGCATTACCACGGGGGGCTTCCGCCTGACGATGTCGCGCTACTACACCCCCAGCGGCGACTATATCGACAAGAAGGGTATAGAGCCGGACCTGGTGGTGAAGGACCCCGAGCTCAGTGACGAGGACCTCGATTCCCTCGCGCGGCTGCAGGAGGAGGGGCTCGTGGAGGAGTTCGTCAGCGAGCACCCCTCGCCGACAGCCTCACAGATAAGCTCCTTCATCGAGAGGCTTCGTGAGCAGGACATCACGCTTTCAGAACGGCGTCTCCGAAAACTCGTTCGGGACGAGGTGCAACAGGTAAACGATGTTACCCAGGTTTACGACCTGGAGTTCGATATCGTGCTGCAGCGCGCAGTCGACATGCTGCGACAGGGTGACATACCGATGCAGTAACGGCAGATCCACGGTGCCGGCTGTCGAGCCGGTGCTGGATCTGCCGCAGCTTCCGCCTGTCGGACCGGGGGATTCCGAAGTGGAGCTTCTGTTCTACGAGAAAGCTCTTGCAGACCACGGCTTTGGCGGCTATCTTAGTGCCGGTCCGCGACGAGTCGCCATCGCCATCTCTGTTTTGCCTGGACCTAATGTACTTCGCACCGACACCGCGGCAATCTACGCCATTGCCGCGGTGCAATCGGTCTATCGGGAGCTCGCAGCGTGGAAACTGTAGCAAATCAGGAGCGTGTGCGCCGCATTCGTGTAGTCGGTGTTCCCGTGGATATCATATCCGCCGACCATCTTGACGATATCGTCGGGGCCATGCTGTCGGAACCCGGACAGGATCAGCTGGTGTTCCTGACGCTTCGCGACCTGATGCGGGCTCGGCGCAACGCTGAGTACCGGCGACTGGTGCAGAACGCCCGGCTGATCATCCCGACGACTCCGGGAATCGTTCGCGGCGCCCGGTTTCTCGGCCATGAGGAGCCGACGCGCTACGAGCCGTTCAATTTCGTCATTCGCCTGCTCGGCATCCTCGAGAAGAAGTCAGCCTCGCTCTACCTCTTCGGTCTCGGTCGCCGCTATCTCGTGCAGGTGGAGCAGAACCTGCGAGAGACCTTCCCCGGCCTGCGGCTGGTGGGAAGATATCCCGGATACTACCCGCGGGGCCTCGAAGACGACATCATCACCGCCATCAAGAAAGCCTCTCCGAGCATGCTCCTCGTTGGCCCCGGTGTGCCTCGCGGCGAGCGCTGGATACAGCGACACAAGTCGTTGCTCAACAACGGGCTGTACCTCGCCGCGCCCGAGGTGTTGGAAATCTTCGCCGACCGCAGGGCGCGACAGAAGGATACCGGCTTGGCGGCGCTCGCCCGCAGTGTCGGCCACTGCCTTACTCACCCCTGGCGGATGGCGCGCGTGCTGACGTACCTCTGGTATGGAATCCTCTTGATCATCTACCGCGCCTTCAAGCTCCGCTGAGCGCTATACATCGCCGCTTTTGAGGTACTCGTACGCCTCGCGCAGAAATGCGCCGTGGCCCGCGGTCAGCGCGTGCCCGACGAGACGCCGGATGGGCGGGAGATAGACGAGGGCGCCCACGGCATCGGTGAAAAAGCCCGGTAGCAGGAGGAGCACGCCGGCGGCGAGAAGGCCCGCGAGTCGCGCATACTCCCGCCTCGGGAAGACATCGTCGGCTACGTCCCGTCGTACTCGCTGCAGGGTGGCGCCGGCGGAGTTCAGCAGGAAGAACAGCGCGAAGAGGCCCGTGGATGCGGTCGCGGCGAGCACGAGGTGCTTGCCGTAATGCTCACCGAGGGTCAGCAGGATGTAGCCGTCGGCGATCCCGAGCATCGAGAGGAAGAGCAGCGCGAGAAACAGGCGTGATACGAAGCCGGACTCGAACAGTCTCAGCAGCCCCTTCGTCCTGTGCATGACCTCTCCCACTATGCGGGCACGCCGGTATCCCGGACAAGAGCCCCTAAAATACTACCGCAGGTTACTTGCGGTTTCGCGGTCATCGCGTATCTTAACGCTCATGGTCAGGGTGCTAATCATCGATCGCGATACCCGCTCACACCGAACCCTGCGCTCGCTCCTGCCCGACCGCTTCCGACTCGTGCACCACACCGAACCGGCGTTGTCCGTCGACCGTGCCCGCCTCGAGCGCCCGGACCTGGTGATCCTCGACATCGACCTCGGCGAGTTCGACGGCCTGGCGCTGCTGCGCTCGCTGGTCGGTATGCCCGACGCGCCGCCGGTGCTCATCCTGACGTCGCTTCGCCATACACGCCTGGTGGTTCAGGCGGTGCGAAGCGGCGCCGCGGACTACCTGACCAAGCCCTTCGTGCTCGACGAACTCACCGGCGCGATGATCGCCGCCCTCGAGCGACGTCCCCGGCCTCCTGCTGCCGCGGATGCCGCAGAGAACCCGGTGCTTGCCCGTATCATCGGCGAGAGTCGGGCCGCCGGTGATCAACGCAGGAGGGCCCGGCTCTTTGCCGAGTCCTCGGCGCCCGTAATGATTCTCGGCGAGAGCGGAACCGGCAAAGACCTTTTTGCGCGCGTAGTGCACGCTCTCTCTTCCCGCGGGCGAGGAGCGTACGTTGCGGTGAACTGCGGCGCAGTGCCGGAACCCCTGTTCGAGAGCGAGATGTTCGGGGTCACCCGTGGTGCCTACACCGATGCCGTCGACCGTCCCGGCCACTTCGAGGAGGCCGATGGTGGCACGCTGTTTCTCGACGAGATGGGCGAGCTCAGTCGCCGGTCACAGGTCAAGCTGCTGCGTGTGCTCGAAGAGCGACGTGTGCGCAGGGTCGGCAGCCCTACCGAGCGACAGATAGACGTCCGCGTGATCGCCGCCTCCAACCGCCCGTTGCGTGAGGATGTCGAGGCCGGGCGGTTCCGCGCCGATCTCTTCTATCGGCTGAACATACTCTCGGTCGAGCTCGCGCCCCTGCGCGAGCGTCCGGAGGACATCGGGTTGCTCGCCCACCATTTTCTGGCCCAGAGCCGCCACACCAGGCCCCGCGGATTCACCGACGCGGCGCTCGACACCCTGCGCGCGCACACGTGGCCCGGCAACATCCGGGAGCTTCGCAATCTCGTGGAGCGTGCGGGTCTCGTCGCCGAAGAAAACATGATTCGACCGGCGGATGTGATGTTCGTGTAGAACTGACCGCGGTGTCCGCTACTGCAGCGGGCGCAGGTAGAGCCCCTCGATTACCGGAACGGGGTTTCCGTCAGAATCAGTCGTTACGCCGTCGAAACGCCCGATAACGAGCGCCGCCCCGTTGGTGGCGATTGCATCTGCCGAGGCGTTTCGATTGCGACGGGTGGGTATGCGGGAGAAGAACTCCGGCCCGCTGATATCGACATACGCGCTGTACATCACGACCCGCTCGAGGCCCTGCCATTCGCCCGTGACGAGGGCAAGACGTGCGCTGAAGCTCGCTTCTTCCGGGTCGAGCACCTCGATTGCCGAGACGACGCCGTCGAGCATCAGCAGGCGTCCGTCGGGGGTGGGGTCCCTGCCTTCGCGAACACTCAGCGACAGCGATTTCAACGACTCATCAAAGTCCACCACGGCGCCAAAGTCCGACAGGTCGACACCGGACGCGACGCCCGAGGCCAGCACGAACATCAGAGCCGCCGCCAACACATTTCTCATATCACCGCTCCCGGACCGTTTGAGCCGGATTATAGCAGCAGGTCCGGGTTTTGTCTCGCGGCGTCGACTTTGTGGGGATTTTCACGTGTTTCGTGATATATTGTGGCGATGATGGGGATGCTTCGGGCTCTGGTAATTGGCGCGACGGGCGGAATCGGCCGCGAGGTCGCCCGGGTTCTCGCGCAGCCGGGGATGGAGATCGTCTGCCATGGTCGCGCGGACGACGAGCGCATGGAGACGCTTCTCGAAGACATCCGCTCACGAGGTGGGAGCGCACGAGCGGTAATCCGGACGCTCGAGTGTGCCGAAGACATAATAGAGGAGATTGACGCACTGCTGCCGGTCGACATCCTCGTCGTCTCGTTCGGACCGATGATCCGCGGATCCGTCGCGGATACGGAGACCGAGGTCTGGCGGCAAATGGCGGAGCTCAACCTGGTGTTGCCGTCCGCCGCAATCAGCAGGTGCCTGCCGACGATGAAAGAGCGGGACTTCGGCCGTATTCTGGTCTTCGGCGGTACACGCACCGACCGTATTCGCGGCTACGAGACCATCGCAGCATACGCCGCGGCGAAGACCGGGCTCGCAAGCGTGGTGAAGTCGGTGGCACGGCAGACGGGGAGCTATGACATCTGCATCAACGCGTTGTGCCCGGGATACGTCGATACCGAGTACTACGATGATGCCGAACGTGAGCGGGCGGCACGGGCAGCGCCGGCCGGTCGGATGATAGATCCGGCGGAGGTTGCCGAAATGGCCGGCGTTCTGCTGAGCCGAGGAAATCGGAGTGTGACCGGTGCTATCGTACCGATTGACGGTGGCCTCGGGTGAGGATTTGAGGTTTGACAAAGGCTGTGCGGACAAATAACATAAGGGCGATGCGCTCATCTAAAAATCGCGGGCCTGCATCTGTCTCTGTAGAAGGGGAGCTATGAGCAACAACGAGATCGTTCCTGGCTTCGATGAGGAAAAGGACGAAAGTCTCAAAATCAGGCTGCAAAAAATCGACTCCGTCGAAGGATGCCTCGTCCTTTATCTGACCGGGTACATCGACACGTACAATTCGAACTTTTTCCAGAAGCGCGTCAATCGTGCTGTGGAAGCCGGGTACACCAAGCTGATCTTTCACTGCAGCGGGCTGAACTATGTATCGAGTACCGGCATCGGTTCCTTTACAGCCTTCCTCAAGGCCGTGAAGCCCCGGGGCGGGGACCTCGTCCTGCTCGAGATACAGCCGAAGGTCTACGAGGTATTCCAGCTACTCGGGTTTTCCCAGTTCTTCAATATCAAGGACAACCTCGATGAGGCGGTGGAGTTCTTCAAGAAGGGCGGCGTTGCCACTGAGTCCGAGGTCTTTCCGAAGATCTTCAAGTGCCCGATCTGCTCCAAGAAGCTGAAGGCGACCAAGGCCGGCCGATTCCGCTGTTCCGAGTGCAAGACCATTCTTGCCATCGACAACTCCGGACAGGTCTTTCTCGGCTGACAGCAAGCTCCACGGGCTCTTCCGACATCAAATAGTACCTCTGCGGTCTTGACGAATTGCCGCGTCGGCGCTTTTCTAGCTCGTAGGAGAAACGTGTATCACAGTCGCGATCGTCGCGAAGGAGGCCTTTTGTGGGCATATTCGACCGCTTCAGGCGGCTCATCAAATCCAATCTCAACGAGATGATCAATCGAGCGGAGAACCCCGAGAAAATGCTCGAGCAGGTCATCGACGACATGAACAAGCAACTCATCGAGTCGAAGAAGAGCGTCGCCTCCGCGATCGCTGACGAGAAGAAGCTCGAGCGCCAGATCAACCAGACACGGGCGCAGTCGGCTCAGTGGGAGCGTCGGGCGGAAACGGCGGTACGCGCGGGCGAGGACGAGCTTGCAAAGGAAGCGCTGCTGCGCAAGCAGGAGCTCGACCGCTACGCCGAGGAATACGAAAAACAGCGCGCACAGCAGCATGATTCGGTGGAGAAGCTGAAGGTGGCACTTCGTGCGCTCCAGCAGAAGCTCGAGGAGGCCCAGCGCAAGCGCAATCTTCTCGTCGCACGGGCCCGCCGCGTCGAAACCCAGAAGAAGCTGAGCGACACCATCGGCGGTATGAACGATACGTCGGCTTTCGAGGCCTTCGACCGCATGACCGAGAAGATGGATGAGCTCGAAGCGCAGAACGAGGCCATGGAAGAGCTCGAGGACACCTCGAGCAAGGACGAGCTCGAGGACAAGTTCCGCAAGCTCGAAGGCACGGCCTCCGACGGCGATTCACTTCTCTCCGATTTCAAGAAGCGGCTCGAAATCGAGCACCGGAAGGGGGCTGATTCCGGCACGGCCGGGGATTCGGGCGAGGCAGGAGACGCGGGTACGGCCTCCGCCGACACGAAGGGTGAGGAGTCCATCGAAGAGCTGAAGCGGAGGCTGCGCGAAGATGAGGAGAAGCGCCGGTAGCGGACCGCTTCGCGTCCATCTCGTCCCTTCAGACCCCCTCGTTGCGGAGCGTATTCGCACCCGGGTCGGTCAACGGCCCTCGTGGAGCATGAGCGTCGGTCTCAGCTGCCGCATCCCTCCCGATGCCGATGTCGTGCTGCTTCCCGCCGAGCGGTGCGGCGAGTGTCTCCCCGAAGCCCCATCGCCGCGGGCCTATCTCGCATACGGCGCGCCCGAGCTTCTGTCCGGCTGCATTCTTCGTGGCTGCGCCGACTACCTCAAAACGCCGTGGGACGGCGATGAGCTGGAGTTCCGGCTCGAACGCTTCGCCCGCCCGCTTACATTCTCCGTTGCCGGTGTGCAGGTTCGCCTCGAGAACCTGCGCCTCGTAAGCGAGGCCGGGCGAACCGGGATCACGGCGGCGGAGCAGGCCGTGCTCGAGCTCCTCATCCGGCGCCCCGGCGAGACGGTTTCCCGTGAGGCCCTCTTCTACGCGCTGTGGGGCACCGACGGCGGCAACTCCCGCCTCGTCGACGTCTATGTCTCCCGCCTGCGGCGACGGTTGCGCGAGGTGCTCCCTCCCCGGAGTCCGGCCGATCCGCTCCGCGCCGTACACGGCCGTGGCTATACTCTTGAAGCGTAAGAGAATAGGTGCTTGTGGATAAGTTGTGGAAATATTCGCACCCTCCGCAGAGTGCATGCTGTCCGCCGGGCGGGACTGCAGCAGGAGTGAGCCGAATTCGAGTTTTCCGTACCGATTTGCCGGATAACTGCATACACCACATACAAATATGAGAATGTTAGGGAAATTTGAGAGATCAGTGAGCATCGGCCACTTCACATGCTGTCTGAAAATGTAGACAGGCCGGCCTCAGGCGATTGTGGATAAATTGTGCGCGATTCAGTCCCTCCCGGCCGGCCGGCCGGTCGCCGATGAGCTCGCCGGCGGCGAGGCGCGGCCTGCGCGTTTCGGTTGCAATGAGGAGGGGGCCGTGCTACGATTCGCCGAAGTGAAGGAAATCGTACGCCTCGTTGTGCGGTTCATCATGTCGTTTGCGGCGGTTCTGCTTCTCCTCGTCGCCGGCATCGTGGCCATACGTTGGGTGACGTATCATACTCCCGAGGACGTTCCCGCCGGTCGCACCCTGGCGTACCTGCTGGTGCAGGCGATACGTCCGGCCTTCCTCCCCGCCGTCCTCATTGCCGCCCTTGTGAGCCTCTTCGGCCTGCTGCGACTGCCGCGGCTGCGACACGTGGGGCTGCTCGTCGTCTTCTTCATCACCGGCCTGAGCATCACCTTCGGCGCCGTGGCCTTGCTCCGTCTCGAGGGCATGGTGCCCGCGCCGGAGGCTCCCCCGAGCAGACGCCTCGAGCCCGGGGTGCTGTACCGCAGCGATCAGCTGAATTTCTATGCGTTCGACGAGTCGGGGCTCACGTTGTCCTCTGTGGTGTATCACGTTCCGGGGCGCGATCCGGCTTTCGGTGTGGCCGATGCGGGGGTTCTCTATCCGGATACGGAGGAGCTCGGAGTGCGCGAGCCCGACCGGCCCGAGGGCGAACTTCGCATCTCCATGAGCGAGCTGCAGAACGCCTACTGGCAGTCTTTCGTCCCGCCACCGGAGGTTGACGGCACGCTCGAGGATGTGGCGGGAGCCGGCATGGCTTTCAAAGGCCGGTACAGCCCGATGAGCCGTGACTTCCTCATGCTCGCGTGGACGCTGGCCCTCCTCACGACGAGTTTGTGGACGATCGCACGAGCGACACGCTGGCCGCTCCTGAATATCATGCTCACTCTCGGCATGGTGCGTGCAGTCTTCGCGGCCTTTTCGCTCGTGGAGCGGGAAAGCGTTCGGGAGTTTGCTGCTGCGGTGGTTCCGGCAGCCTATCTCGAGTACCTGCTGCCCGGACTGTTTGCCGGCGTCGCGGTGATCCTGCTGCTGATCCTCATCCTGATGCCCTCATTCGAGCAGTGGAACAGAGAGGTGGGCAGTGCATAGAAGCGTGCGCACCCTGGTTCTTACCATACTGACGGTCTACCTCATCGCCCTCGGGGCGTTCATGGCGTACTCCCTTCAGCAGTTTCCTGCACGGGACGTGCTGGCGATCTTTCAGCGCAGGTGGATCGTCAGCAACGGGTTGTATCTGTTCATCGATCGACTGCTCCCGGTGCAGCTGACGGCCGTCATCCTTGCGTTTTCGCTCCTCGTGCGCAAAGCCCGCTCGCAGGCAAGCGCCTCCTTTTTCGACCTGATTCGGCCCGTGCTCGTGGTGGTGATCGTGACGGCCGTTCTCTACACGGCGGCCGCCGGTCTCGCAGCGCCCATGCTGGCCGGCGCGCGAGACGATGCCGAGTACCGAAGCGATCTGGCTGAGAGCTTCCTCAACGACGCCGAAGAGGCCGTCAGCGCGGACGAATGGGCGCGCGCGGTCACCGAGTACGAGGCGTACCTGGCAATAGTCCCCGGGGACGCGGATGTCGAGGCCGACCTTGCCGACGCGCGCAACAAACTCGACGAGGCATCTCCCGGGGAGCAGGAGGCCGGCGAACAACCAGGTGCCGGTCATGAGGTCACCAGCCAGGACGCGGAGCAGCTCGTCGACAGGGCTCAGAAGGCTCTCGCCGGAGAAGACTACATCTCGGCGCACTACTGGGCGCAGCTTGCCCTCGAGCTCGATCCGGGCCGTCCCGAGGCCCGGGACATCCTGCGCGAGGCAAACCGCCGGATGTCGTCGCTCGAGCTCTCGAATCTCGACGAGCAGGAACGAGCCGTCTACGAGCGCAAGCGGGACGCCTATCAGGCCCTGCAAAACGGTGAGATCTTCCGGGCACACCGCATCTTCTCAGAGCTTGCGCAGGAGTTTCCGAGTGACGGCGACGTGCAGCGCTATCTTCCGCAGGTGGAGAGGGAACTGCGCGAGGTGGCATTTTTCACGGAGGAAATCGAGCGCAACATGCATCTCCCCGGCTCGAACGACATCCTGTTTACCACCGCCGGGGACGAAGCTGCAGCCGATCGCCGCTTCGTCTCGATCCGGCTCCTCGTCAGCACCCGGGCCGGAACCTACGCCCGAGAGGTCGAAGTGATCGACGTCGCGGCCAACGGGGAGATCCGCCGGCATCTGCAGGCCCCGTACGCGAAGCTTCGTTCGGGGCGCCTCATACTCCAGGGCGTCGAACGAGGCACCGATCGCATCGTCTATCGTCCGCGCTACCGCGTGCGTCCTGCCGATGGAGAGGAGCTGCCATATGTCGAGGTGATGCACAGTGCCCGCGAGCTCCACGCCCTGCGCGATACCGGGCCGCGTTTTTCCGATGTGAGCGTGGCGGAGCTGTTGCTGATGGAGGATTTCTTCCCCCGGCTCGGCTACAGTGTCGACGGGGTAAGACTCGCGCTTGCCATGCGTCTGGTACGGCCCTTCAGCTTCATCATCCTTTCCTTCTTTGCGGTCGCCGCCGGGTGGGCCTGGCGCACCCGCTATATTGCGCGCCCACCCATCCTGGTACTTGCGGTGCTGCCGGCACTTCCCTTCATTTTGTCCATCGTGACCACACTCTACCACTATCTTCATCGCGTGCTTCTGGGCGTGATTATTCCGCTCGGAGGCATCCCAGAGCTAATTATCGCAACGGTACTGATCGAGACGTTGCTCCTCCTCGTGTCGCTTGCCGTGCTCGCCGGACAATCTGCGTCATGAGGTTGCCGCCTTTCATGGGGCGCGGCCTGTCGCTGCCGCGCCTCGACCCCGCACGCATTCGCTGGCGCGATTTCCCGTGGGGGAAGATCGTGGGCGGCGGCCTCGGGTTGACCGCCGGTCTCTTCGGGATGGTTTTCGGGATTATCGTGGGTCATCTCGTGGACGAGGTGCTGTGGACCCACCTTATGCGCCGCCTCATACGGCGCTTCATCCGCACCGGGGCGGTGGCTGTCGAACTGGACGAGGTCGCACCGGCCGTCTCCATCATGGTGCTGCTGATCGACGCCGCACGCTGCGGCCAGGCTTCACGTGCGAAGGCCGTGATATCCGTCCTCCGGAGCTACCTCTACGATCGCTACGCAACGAGCACGCGGCAGCGGCGCCTTCTCGACATTGCCGGTGAGGAGGTTCTCGCGCGCACGGAG
>CAYOFA010000017.1:4819-9311 GCA_964402885.1 uncultured Spirochaetaceae bacterium | reverse complement strand
GGCTGGCCCATAACGAGCGGGCGGAGGTAGCGTGGCTCGCGGGGCGTGTCGCACGGGATGTCGGTCCCTGCGCCCGACGTATCGCGGACGACATCGCGCGGCGCCTCGGAGCCGACCTTCGGCTCGTTGCCGATGCGGCGCGGCACGAGGGAGAGCTCGACGAGCGGGCGTGCATGCTGCTCGGTGTGCCGCAGAATGCCGACCGTGCCCAGGTGCGGCGTGCGTACCGCAGGCTCGCCGCAGAGTTTCATCCTGACGGGACCGCGGTGCTGGAGGCGCATCAGCGTCGGCAGGCCGAGGAAGCCTTCATTCGCATCCGGGAGGCGTACGAGCAGCTTATGGGGGAGCTCGGCGAGGAACCGTAGTCGGAGCGGCGCCTCAGTCGGGGTCCGACAGCGGCGCGCGGTCGATCTGTGCGCCGAGCTGCTGCAGACGCTCGACGAGGTGCTCGTAGCCGCGCTCTATCTGGTAGACGTTCTGGATGGTGCTCTGTCCCTCGGCGCAGAGGGCTGCGAGGACCATGGCCATACCGGCGCGGACATCGGGAGACGTCAGGTTGGACCCGGACAGTCGTGCAGGACCGCTCACCACCGCCCGATGCGGGTCGCAGAGTACGATGCGAGCACCCATACCGATGAGCTTGTCCACGAAAAACATCCGCGATTCGAACATCTTCTCGTGAATGAGAATGGTTCCCTCGACCTGCGTCGCCACCACGAGGGTGATGCTCACCAGATCGGGCGGGAAGCCGGGCCATGGGGCGTCGTCGATCTTGGGAATCATCCCGCCCATATCCGGCACCACCCGCAGGGCCTGACCGCCCGGGACGCGAATACTCGAGCCGTCACGTTCCCAGTGGATGCCGAGCTTGCCGAATGCGATGCGCGTCATCTTGAGGTGCTCGGGCGCCGCATTCTCGACGATCACTTCGCCACGTGTCACCGCCGCGAGACCGATGAAGGAGCCGACTTCCATGTAGTCGGCACCTATCGCGAACTCGGTGCCGTGGAGCCTGGTGACGCCTTGGATGCGCAGGATATTCGAGCGGATGCCGCTGATCTGCGCTCCCATGGCGTTGAGCATGTTGCAGAGATCCTGAATGTGGGGCTCCGACGCGGCGTTCTCGATGACGGTCTCTCCGTCGGCGAGCACGGCGGCCATGATGGCGTTCTCGGTTGCTGTTACCGACGCCTCATCGAGAAAGATCTCGGTTCCGAGCAGCTTGTTGGAGGAGAGCGTGAACAGACCGTCGGACTCCACGCGTGCGCCGAGGGCTGAGAGGGCGATGAAATGGGTGTCGAGCCGCCGCCGGCCGATAACATCCCCGCCGGGAGGCGGAAGGACGACCTTCCCGGTCCGCGCCAGCATGGGCCCGGCGAGCAGGATGGACGCCCGTACCCGTTTCGCTTCGTCCACGGGAAGCGCGCTGGTGGCGATATTGCTGGTGGTGATCTGGAACTCGCCGTGTTTCCGGCGTTCGACCGTGGATCCGAGGCGACCGAGAATCCTCAGCATCACCTGTACATCCTCGATATCCGGCACGTTGCTGAGGACCACGGGCTCGTCGGTGAGCAGTGTCGCGGCTATGCAGGGGAGCGCGGCATTTTTGTTTCCGCTCGCACGCACGGTGCCGCGGATGGGATAGCCACCCTCCACCACGTATTTGAACATGAGCCAACCTTGTCGAAAAGCGACATCGCTGTCAACACGACCGGCGCGGCCGCCACGGAGGCTACCGGCACGGGGCGGCCGCCACGGAGGCTACCGGGGCGCGTGAAGGCGGAACTGCCGGCCCTCGAAGGGGTTGCTGTACATGACGATGAGTGTGCGGTAGTAGAAGGTACCACCGCCACGGACATCGACCCTCAATGGCGCGATTGTGGTCGTGCGCTCCCCGGGTGAGGGAAACGGGTTCTCGAGGAAATCGGGGAAGGCGACACCGGCGATCTCGAACTCGGCCAGAATCTCGTCGAGGGGCTTCCGGGAGTCGATTTCCTCGTCGTCGCCGGCGCCGGCGATCTCAGATGGCTCGGCGATCTCGAGGGCCTCGACATCGGGGTCGAACAGGTTCCCGATCTTTCGATGAAGCGTTCTGTCCGGCGCGTCGGGGGCGGGCATCTCGGGATCGGGGACCGCCTGCTCGAGGAAGCGCCCATATCTGCCCGCGGTGAGATGCTCCTCCAGGCCACGGAGAAAGTGGTTGAGACTTCTCACGATATTCGCCGTTGCGTGCGGCGCGTAACTGCGGCCGTTCCAGCGGTACCACGTCAGAAAGGTCTCGTAGCCCCGTCCCTCTTCGAAGGCGGTTTGCGCCTTGAGCACATCACTGATGCCGTCCTCATCGATATCGACGACCGACGACTCGATGACCGGCGTCCGTTCGAGGACGAACTCCGAGAAGCCGTGGCGGCCGACGACGAGCCATACCTCCTTGCGGCCGATCTGATCCTGAAAGTGCGCGGATACCGCGCGTGGGAGGCTCGCGTCCGCGTTGAGCTCGAGGGTGGACAACTCCTCGACGACGGGGAAGCGGCCGATCCGCCGCGTTTCAAAGAGGACGAGCCCGTCAGGCCGGTTGAGATAAACCTCGAAGAAGAACTCGGAAACGGCGGCGGTGTCCGGGGAGAGGCGCTCCGGCGCCGAGAGCTCGTCAAAGCTCGGAGGTGCCTCGTCATTGTCGCCGCCGACGGTGAGCAGGCATACGTCGGTGCGTCCGTTGGCATCGAGGTCGACCGTGACGGCAAGGTGACCGCCGTTCGCGCGGATCGGCCGGGTGCCGGCCGGCGACAACTCCACCGCCGCGCCTACCAGGTCCTCCGGTTCGGGTATGCCCTCCGCCCGACCTTCCGCGGTCCGGGCGGCGTCGGAGGCATCCGGCTCGTCCTGCGGCGGGTCGGGCGGCGTCGCGGTGGCGCCCCTTTGGGGCTGCGGACGTGGGGATTCCGGCGGCGTGGAAGCGCACGCAGCCAGCGTGAACGCGATGATGGAAACCAGTAGCACGTAGTGCGGCCGGGACGCCATCTGCCTCATGATACCCGGCTTCCGTCGTTTTCGCTACAGAGACTACGGCGCCTTGCACGATCGCACGCGAATTCTACATAATGAGGTCACGGTCGGCCCTCGAAGGTCACCGCTGATCCCGGGAAGGAAGTCCATGCAATTCTATAGCACTCGTGACACGAAGCGTCTCGTCTCCTTTCGCGAGGCAGTATTCCGCGGCCTGGCACCCGATGGTGGCCTGTTCCATCCCGCCTCGGACCTGGATCTGCGCCGAGAGTTTCTGAGTATGACCCCGGAAACCACCTTCCCCGAGGTCGCGCGCACTATCACCTCGGCCCTCTTTGCGGATGAGCTCTCGGCGGAGCAGATCGACCGGGTCATCGCCCGTGCATTCCCCTTCCGGCCGGAGCTGAGCCGGCTCACCGATGAGATCTACCTTCTCGAGCTCTATCACGGGCCCTCCTGTGCGTTCAAAGATTACGGAGCCTCCTATCTTGCGTCGGTCATGGAGGAGTTTCTCGCCGGTGAAGATGGTCGCGCGGTGATCCTCACGGCAACCTCCGGGGACACCGGAAGCGCCGTTGCCCATGCGTTCTACGGGACAAGTAACATTGACGTGGTGGTTCTGTACCCCTCGGGACGCGTCAGCCCGCTGCAGGAGAAGCAGCTCACCACCCTCGGCGGTAACATTCATGCCCTCGAGGTGAAGGGCTCCTTCGACGATTGCCAGCGTATGGTCAAGCAGGCCTTCCTCGATCCCGAGCTCTCCGAGACGCTGCGATTGACCTCCGCGAACTCGATCAACCTCGGCCGGCTCATACCGCAGGCTTTCTACTACGTATATGCGTTCAGCCGGCTCAAGGCGGATGTGCCCGGGGAGCTCTTCTTCTGTGTGCCGAGCGGCAACTTCGGAAATCTCACTGCGGGCGTGCTTGCCTGGAAGTGGGGACTGCCGGTGACCGGCTTCATCGCCGCCACCAATGCGAACGACGTCGTGCCCGAGTACCTCGAAACCGGTATCTACTCTCCGCGCAGCTCCATCCGCACGCTCTCGAACGCCATGGACGTCGGCGATCCCAGTAACTTCGAGCGACTCAAGACCATTTTCTCCGACGATGTCGATGCCATGGCCGCCATGATCTGGGGTGAGGTCGTGAGCGACGAGGAAACACTCGAGACGATCGCTCACTTCCGGGTGAACGAGAATGTCTTCGTCGATCCACATACGGCCGCAGGTGTACGCGCCGCCCAGCGCTTCATAGCCAATCGCTATCCGACGGTCGGCACGGTCGTTACCCTGGGAACCGCCCACCCGGCGAAGTTCGGCGAGGTGGTGGAGGAGGCGACCGGCATGCGTCCCGATATTCCGGAGCGCCTCGAGCGCGTGCTCCACCTCGAGAAGAAGGCCAGGACGATGGACAACGCCCCGGGCGCGCTCAAAGAGTTTCTGCTCGACACCTTTCGCGACTGAATCGGTCTCCCGCGACCGCGG
>CAYOFA010000017.1:0-4719 GCA_964402885.1 uncultured Spirochaetaceae bacterium | reverse complement strand
CGCATCGCCTCGCGCGCACTCTCGGTGTATAGATCGAAGGATCGAACCGTCTCGGCGGCCGCGTGTTCAGGATCCCGTGTCCGCATCGCGTCCAGAATGGATCTGAAGAGCACACGTTCACGCTCCACTGAAGTTTCCACCGGCTCCTCCTCTGATTCCCAGCTTTTGAGGCTGAGCAGGCGGTAGACCGGCTGTGCGAGCAGCTCCATGACCCGGTTGTGGCTTGCCGCGTAGAGTCGCTGGTAGAAATCGCCGTAGGCTTCGGCCATGCGCGCGGTTTCGACTTCGCTCAGCTCCCGTCCGGCTTCCTCACTTGCCGCGACGACTTCGCGAAACACCGAAATGCTTCGCTCGGCCGCATCGTCGAGCCCGTTGAGCTCTTCGTCGGTGGCACGCTCGGTCGCAAGGGCGATAATGCGGGGTAGAAGCACCTGCTGGAGCTCCTCGACGTCCCAGACCGATGCGCCGCGCCGACGCAGGGCTATGAAGAGCGCCTCCGAGAGGGCGTCCGTGCCCGGCTCCGTGATGTACATACCCCGACCGTGGCGTACATCGACGAGTCCGAGGGCCGAGAGAAGTCGCACAGCGTCGCGCACCACGGCGCGACTGACCGCAAACTGTTCCGCCAGCTCGGGCTCGGTGGGCAGCGCCTCCCCCGGGGAGAGTTCGCCGCGGAGAACCGACTGCTTGATGCTGTCAGCTACTTGCTGCGCCAGCGTTCGCTTCTGCAGGGACGTATTGAACACGTTCACTCCGGGATTCGCGCGCATCAACGCGCAGATACAGAACCAAGGATAGCACCAGGTATCCCGCCGTTACAATCCAGACTGCACGAAGGCCCGCCGCTCTGGCGATATAGCCGAAGACCGCACTTCCCGTGAAGGCGCCGAGGGACAGGGCGAGCGACTGCACCGAGAGCATCGCCGAACGTCGCTGCGGAGGAACGTTCCTGTTGATGAGCGTCTGGTGGGGGCTCTCACCGGCGCCGACCATCATATAGGCCAGCCAGAAGGCGCCCACGGCCGGGCCCATCGAGTACTGCACTGCCAGGAGGAGCACGAAGAGTCCGCGCATTCCCTGGGCCACTGCGGCGAATCGCGCCGGGCGCCCGCCGAGGAGTCGAGTGAGCGGTGTGGAGGCGAGGTTTCCCGCCATGGCGAGCAGAAAGTTCCCGGCAGTGATCACACCGAAGAGGCGCGTCGGCGTTCCTCCCCCGAGGGTGTCGGCGAAGAAGGGCTGCCAGAAGGTCTCCATCGTGCTGATTGCCGCGCCGGCCACCACGCTGAGCACCGCGAGGAGGAGCAGCGTGCGATTTCGGAGGGTGTCGAGAACCGCACGCACGATGATGGAGCCGGTGTCGGCGGTGTTGATGCTCTCGTCGGCCTCACCGGTATCCGCTCCAGCGTCTGCGCCGGCAGGGGCAGCGTAGGCGTGCTCCCTCACCAGCCGCGCGGTCAGGAAGCCGGTGAGCAGCAGCACTCCCGCAGCGGCCGCGGGTGGCAGAGCCAGCGCCGAGACTCCGCCGGGAAGCCTCACCCCGGCACAGAGCTCCGGAAGCCAGCCGCCGAGCAGGCTCGCCGCACTCAGAGCGAAGAGGCCGACGGTGTTCGCGTGGGCGAGCGAGCGCTGCAGTTCCTCCTCCGGGGCGAGGCGCAGCACCTCGTCGACGAACCAGGCCTCGAGGGCGCCCGAGATGAGGGCGCGACCGGTGCCGTAGAGGACGAAGGTCACTGCGAGAAGTATGAAGCTGCCGGCAATCGCGAGCGTGAGCATCGACGCAGCCATGACCAGGTAGGCAAGTACCGAGACGCGCCGACGCCCCCACGCGTCCGCGAGTCCTCCGGTGGGCACCTCGAGTGCAACGATGGTAACCGAGTACACCGCCGTCAGTACCCCGACCTCGAAGAGGTCCATCCCCCGCTGCCGTTGCAGGAGCACTATGATCGGCATCGGAAGGGCCGTAGCGACCCAATAGAGGCCGGTGATCAGGTAGTAGACTCGCCGAACCCGCTTCAGTTCCCGGCGCGACCGAGCAGTGCTGCCACAATTAACATCCTCTGATACGGTCATATGATGACTATATGACAGAATAACGCCGCCGTCAAGAAAGAAATCGGTGGGATGGCCGCCAAGCGCCCCCCGGGCCGACCGAACGCCACCTGGGCGCGGGGCGCCGCCCGCCAGGCGCCGCCGCCCGTCCGCTACTCCACGTAGAGCTTGACGAGTTTCTTGCCGGCGGCGTCCCGGAAGGGATTGGAGACGTTCTTCAGGAATGAACGATAGATTCGACAGGCGCGGTAGTAGCCGTCGGGGCCGCGAAAGGTGGAGCTGAGGTCACAGCGGTAGAGCTCCAGCAGTACGGGGAACAGACGCGAGCGCATGAGCCTGTCGGTGCGGTGGGGCGGAAGGCGGTGCAGGGCACCGGGAAACATATGATTGTCGACCAGCCACGCGACATCGGAGACCAGTTGCGATGAGAAGCCCAGTCGGCGGAGAAAGCGCCGAGCGAGATCCGCGCCGATCTCCGCATGGCCGTCGAAGACACGATCCCGCGTACGAGTGGCCAGCGGCTTCCCGCTGTCGTGAAAGAGCAGACCGAGGCTCAGGAGCAGGTCGGGCGTCTTGCGGTAGCGCAGGGTTTCTATCGAGTGCTCCCAGACGTTGCCCTCCGGATGATGCTCCTTCGAGTGGAAGGTGGCGTTCATCGGGGCGAGCTCGGGCCAGATCTGCTGCACGAAGCCCGTATCGTAGAGGAGCTGCAGTCCTCTTGTCGGGCTCTGCGAGCCGAGGAGATCGACGAGCAGTTGCCGTTGTACGGCCCCCGGTACGGTGTCGAGGTGTCCGAGCTCCGGGAGGTCGGACGTGCCGATCTCGTATCCGTAGCGCGAGCTGAGCACCGCAGCGTCGAGCACGACGTCCAGGGCGGGTCGGCCGGCCACGCTGCTCGGTACGGCGCTGGCTCGCAGCTCGCGGTAGGCATCGTTGGGATCGAAGTACGTGTCGGCCGCCGGATCGTAGAGGAAGTCCATGATCTCGAAGCTGAGCCGCCGTCGCGGGTGCTCGTCCTCGAGGCACCTGTAGTAGACCAGCCCCTCTCCCCACGGGCTCGCGGCATCCCAGTCCTCGAGACCGGGATACTCCAGCTCTCCGAGGCTTTTTGCGAGGTCTATCAGCGTGCCGTCCACGGCCACGTAGAGGTTGTCACCGCGGGTGTGACCGAAGTAGCGGTCGAGCGCCGAAAATGAGGCAAGGTAGTATGTGATGCCGGAGGCTTCGAGTCGGGCGAGGGCGTCCATGTCGGCGTTAAGATAACTGCGTGGTCGAGGTCCTGTCCACTGTACCTGAACACCGGGAATAGGGTAGCCTCGCAGCGGCGTCCGCACGGAGTCACCCGGGCTCCGGAGAGTCGGCGCAAGGAGCGGGCATGTACCTGAAACCGACGCAGGAAGAGCGCAGCTGGATCCTCTATGACTGGGCCAACTCGGCCTACAGCATCATCATCACCACGGCGATCTTCCCCCTCTTCTACCAGACGGTTACCAGTGAGGCGACCTACCTTGCAACCTGGGCCTACGGGAACAGCGCCGCCAGTCTCTTTGTTGCCATTCTGGCGCCGATTCTCGGCACCATCGCCGACTATCGCAGCCGGAAGAAGAAGTTCTTCTCCTTCTTTCTCACCGTCGGCGTGGGCACCACTGTGGCGATGTTTTTCATAGGCGAGGGCCAATGGCTCTTCGCGATCTTCATCTATGCGCTGTCGGTAGTCGGGTTCGCCGGTGCGAACCTGTTCTACGATGCGTTTCTCGTGGACGTGACGACGAACGAGCGCATGGACCGCGTATCGGCGGCCGGATTCGGCTTCGGCTACATCGGTGGCAGCACCATTCCCTTCGTGATCACCATCGCCATGATCCTCAACTACGAGGCCCTCGGTTTCGAGTCGCAGGAGGCCGTGTACCGCCTCTCGTTCCTCATGACCGCGGCCTGGTGGGCACTGTTCTCGATCCCGATCCTGCGGAACGTGAAGCAGCACTACGCCATCGAGCCCTCCCCCACGCCGGTTCGCGACAGCTTCACGCGGTTGCGTGACACCTTCCGTGATATGAGCCGGTACCGGAACATCTTCGTGTTTCTGGCCGCCTACTTCTTCTACATCGAGGGGGTGAACACCGTCATTCGGATGGCGACGCCCATCGCAGTGTCCATGGGCATCGAGCAGACCACCCTCATCCTCGTGTTGCTGGTGATTCAGGTCACCGCCTTTCCCTTTGCCATCCTCTACGGTCGGCTCGCAAAGGTCTTTACCGGCCGCCGCATGATATTCGTCGGCATTTTCGTCTACAGCATCGTGGCGGTGCTTGCATTCCTCATGCCGTCGTTCGAAGACATGGTGACGCGCACCCGGGTCTTCTGGCTCGTCGCAATCCTGGTTGCCTCCTCGCAGGGCGGCATTCAGGCGCTGAGCCGCTCCTACTTCGGAAAGCTCGTCCCCAAGCGCAAGTCTTCGGAGTTCTTCGGCTTCTACAACATCGTCGGCAAGTTCTCCGCCATCGTCGGGCCCTTCCTCGTCGGCACCGTCACCTGGATGACCGGCGAGGAGCGCTTCGGGGTGCTCACCGTGCTTGCCCTGTTTCTCATCGGGGGATTGATCCTGATGCGCACGAAACGCGAGACGGAGATCGTGCCCGAGATGCCGCCGGCGGACATGTAGTCGGCGCC
>CAYOFA010000016.1:29038-32091 GCA_964402885.1 uncultured Spirochaetaceae bacterium | reverse complement strand
GACAGCACGCTTCCCTGCTGTGCCGCGACGAGCTCGGTGACCGACAGGGTGCCGTGCTGGATGACGAGCGCGATAACGCCGAGGGTGAAGGGCACTTCGAAGGCGGTCATCTGTGCGAGGCCGCGGGAGACGCCGATGGCGCTGTAAGGATGTCCCCCTTCACCGGCACCGAGCGCCATACCCAGCTGGCCGAAGAATATGAAGTAGATCACCAGCAGGACGTCGCCGGCAAAGGCGAAGTTCCCGAACACCGGAGAGCCGAAGATCACCGGAACGAACATCAGCGTGCCGATGCCGCCGGCAAGCCGGAAGACCGGTCCGAGGTAGAACATCACACCGTGGGAGATCGAGGTCCGCTTGGCGTTGTTCTTTATGATGTCGATGTACGGCTGCCACACCGGTATGCCGATGCGTCCCTGCACGCGGGCCCGAATGCGGGCGGTCGTGCCCATCAGCAGAATGCCGTAGTTGAACACGATGAACAGGGTAAGTGCCGCGTATGCTATTCGGAGAACGAGGGGCTCCGTCATTTACATGCCTCCTGCGATGAGATAAAGAACGGCGACGAGGAGCAGGATGTGCAGCGCGTAGGTCTGACCGTTGCCGGAGTAGATCCGCCGGACCGCGCCTCCCATCGAGGATACCGCTTCCTGAATGCCGTGCCAGAATCCGATGACGCCCGGGCGCGTGAGGAATCCGAGCGCCCGGTAGTAGGGGGTGAAAAAGTTGTGCGCGTAGTGGGTGGTTTCGGGGCGCTCGGGGCGCTCGGCGGCAAAGACGATGTTGAACTGTTCCACCCGCTGCGGCTTCTTCATTATCAGCAGCAGCCAGGCAAGTGGCAGTATGAAGACCCCCATGGTGACGTACATCACCACATTCCCGTTCCAGTAGCCGAGAGCGCTCACCACCGTATAGCCGTCGAAAGCCACTGTGCTCGCGATGTAGGGCGAGACGGCCGCCGCAATGGGCTCGAGAATGACCGTCGGATACATGGATATAACCATGATACCGGCAACGAGTACGAGCTGCGGAATCAGAAGCCACACCGGCGCTTCGCGTACGTCGGCGAGCTCGTCTTTCGCCTGACCGAGGAAGACCGCGTGGATCAGCTTGAAGAGATAGAGAAAGGCGATCGTGCTCGCGAAGAAGGCGAGGGCGGCCTGCAGGTTCAGCCCCTCCTCGAGAAGCGCGGTATAGAGCAGCCACTTCCCGCCGAAACCCGCAAGCGGCGGAACGCCGGAGACCGAGATTATGGCGATGAGCACCGTCACGAATGTGATCGGCATCTTCTTGATGAGGCCGCCAAGCCTGTGGAACGTGCTCGTACCCGTGCGCAGAATTACGCCCGCTATCGCGAGAAAGAGGATGCCCTTGAAGGCAAAGTGGAGCACCGAGAGGTACAGCCCCGTCGTCCACCCGAGGTGGCTCGCGGCGGCGAAGGCCGCTATGATATAGCCGATCTGACTCATGCTCGAATAGGCCAGCAGATACTTGACGTCCTCCTGGAAGACGGCGAGCAGGGCGCCGAAGAGGGCGGTCAGCAGCCCGATCCAGCCGAGGACGGGAAAGAGCCCGCCTGCAGCAGCGAAACCACTGCCCACGAGCGCGATCAGGACCAATACGATGCCGAACACGGGCACCTTGCTCAGCACCGCTGAGAACAAAGCCGAGGTCTCGCCTTCGGCCTCGCCGTAGCTCGACGGCAGCCAGATGTGCACGCCGACGGCGCCGGCCTTCACGAGAAAGCCGAGAAGAATCAGGACCACAGCGGCGGTCGGAACGGCCGTCCCCGCAAGACCGGCAGGGACGGAGCCCGCGCCCGCCCCCGAGCCCACGGTCGCGAGCGCGCCGGTGGCATTGCCTCCTACGGACAGGAGGGCCGGGCCGATCTGCGATGGCGTGAGTGCGGCCGCGAGTTGTTCGAGGAAGGGCATTTGCAGAACCGATCCGGGGGCCGCGAAGCTGCCGCCGCCGGAGACGAGCATCGCCAGGCCCGCCATCAGCAGGAAAGCTCCGCCGAGTGAAAAGACCAGGTAGCGATGGGCGGGGAGCTCGGCGCGCTCACCACGTTGCAGCAGCAGGTAGGAGCTCAGCGTCATGAGCTCGAACCCGAAAAGGAAGCCGAGCGCGCTGCGGGCGACGAGGAGCGAGGACATCGCAAGCGCAAAGAGCACGAACAGCGGGAACGCTCCCGCGAACCTGCCACGGCGGTGAAGCGTGGCAAGAAGCAGCAGGGCCGGGCCGCCGGCGAGGACGAGCGCGAACACCAGTGTCAGCCCGGAAAGTGCGGGCGCAATGAGGTACGCATACGCCCCGATGACGGCGACACTCAAGACGCCCTTGATGAACCCGGGCAGCCCGTCCAGCACGAAGAGAAGCGCAGCGCCGGCAAGCGGCAGGAAGAGGAGCAGATCCCGAAACCCGAAGAGCCATGCGCCGGCTATACCGGTGGCGATTGCCGCCACGGCAAAGATGGTTGCGGGAGCGCTGCCCGGGAAGCCGGCAGGCGAGCCGGCGGATGCCTCAGGGGGCCCCGGCGCGGCGGCCGGCCGGGCCGTGGCGGGCCCCGGCGCGGCGACTACCGGCGCGCGCAGAATACCGAAAAAGCGAAACAGGTACGTCGCCTCGAAGAGCGAGCCTCCGAGCAGCAGGGCAACCCAGAGGAACTGTCCGTTGCCCATCATCGAAACCACGAGTTGCCACTTGGCCCAGAAGCCCGGGAACGGTGGCAGGCCCGCAAGCGCGACGAGCAGAAGCCCGAAGAGCAGGCTCAAGCCGTAGGCACCACGGAGTCGGCCGCGGGCCTCTTCGATGGAGCGGATGCCGAGCGCGCCGACGAGCCAGAAGAGTCCGCCCTTGGCCAGAAAATGATTGAGCAGGAGGCCGCCGGCAATGAGGGCAACAGTGGCGGGCCCGACGCCGGTGAACAGGCGCGCCCCGGAAATCACCGCAACTACCAGTCCGATCTGGGCTACCGATGAGTATCCGAGCATGCGCCGTGCATCACGCTGACGGAGGCCCACGAGGTTGGAGGCCGCGAAGGAGAGAACCCC
>CAYOFA010000016.1:24999-28938 GCA_964402885.1 uncultured Spirochaetaceae bacterium | reverse complement strand
CGGTAGAGGAATATGGTGCCGAGCAGCAGCACCGCCGAGGAAATACCGCCGGCTATGACGTACTTGAAGCCCGCCGCCAGGCTGTTTTCATCATCCTCGATGGCAAGGATGCCGTAGCTCGCGATGGCCGCGATTTCGAGAAAGACGAAGAGGTTGAAGAGGTCCCGGGTGAGCACGATGCCGTTTGCGCCCATCGCCATCATGACCAGCAGCACCTGTGCGCCGACGGTGTCGGTGCGCAGCTTCCGCGCCATGGCCACGGCGGAGCCCAGGAAGGCGAGGTTTATGAGCAGGTTGAGTGCTGCCTCCAGCGTACCCATTCGCAGGTTTATCGACAGCGGTGGAGAGAATCCGGCCGTCAGCACCTCGGCGGTCGCGCCGCCGGAGAGCAGGGAAACCATCCATGCAAGGGAGAGGCCGACCATCCACAGCAGGGCCCCGAAGGTGAGACCGAGCGAGAGCCCTCGCCCCGCACGGTCAACGAGCCCGAGAAGAAACGCCACGAGAAGTGGAACCGCAATGAGATAGATCGGGCTTACCATTTGAGCTCCTTGTAGTCATCGATGAGCAGCGAGCCGCGGCGCCGGTGAAGCTGCACGGCGTAGGTCAGCATGAGTGCGGTCACCGCCAGGCCGATCACGATGGCAGTGAGCACCAGGGCGGATGGGAGCGGGTCGACGACGCGTTCGACAGCCGCGGATGTTCCCACCGCCTCATCGAGGATCGGCGCCGTTCCGCCGCGAATGTATCCGATGGATACGATGACCAGATGGATACCGGTATCGATAATGGAGAACCCGATGATGATCTTGAAGAGATTGCGCTGGGTGAGCATCGCCCATAGTCCGACGCCCATGAGGAGCAGGCCGATCGTAGTTACCAGCGTCATGCGTGCCCTCCTTCCCGCGAACGAAGGCGATCGAGGATGCCCGACAATTCGGCGCCTACCTTGATGCCGACCAGGGAGTAGATGATGGGGATGGCGCCTGCACTGAAGAGCGTGCCGAACTCCCCGAGAGACATTATGCGGTTATCGAGGAACCCGGCAGCGAGGACGAGACCGAGCGCGCCGAGCACCACATAGGTTGCGCCCGAGAGGGATTCCACCGCCGTGAGGAGGGTGTGCCCGATGCGTCCGCCCGGCGTCGCGAGAAAGCACAGCAGCAGGGCGGAGGCGACGATGACGCCGCCCTGGAACCCGCCGCCCGGCGTCAGATGCCCGTGGGTGAAGATATAGACGCCGAACAACGCCACCACGGGCACGAGAATCCGGGCGCCGGTCGTGAGGATCTCCGACGGTCCCTGTCCCGGCCCGCCTTCAGACTCGGCCGGTACCCCGTCGGCTCCCGAGCGAACGCCCGGGCCCTGCCGCCTGAGAAGGAAGCCGACGCCGGCGGTCGCGATGAAGAGAACGCTCACCTCGCCGAGGGTATCCAGCCCGCGGTAGGTTACGATCACCGCGGTCACCACATTCTGTGCCCCCAGTTCCCCGGGTGTTCGTTCGACGTACGCCCGGGCAAGGGTGGGCAGCTCCTCGAGCGGCGGAAGCTCGGTTACGAGCGGCACCGCAATCACCGCAAAGCCTGCAATGGCAAGAATCGCGAATATCCTAGCGACCATCGGTCTCTCCTTTCGCCGTGCGCACCCGATTGAGGGCATAGAGAAACACCACCGTCGTCAGTGCGGAGCCGATCGCCGCCTCCGTCATGGCCACATCCGGCGCGGCAAGCATCACATAGACGACGCTCGCGGAAAGGCTGACAACACCGGAGGCGATGATGGCGGCCAGGAGATGTTTCTGATACACGGCCACCACGGCCGCCACCAGCATGACGATGCCGAGAAGCACGAGAAAAACCGTCATCATGTTTCACCTCCCGTCGGGACTGTTGGTGGCGCGGTGTGCGGCGGGGCGTGTCGTGTCGTCCCGCGTGCGTCTGCGAGAGCGTCCTTCACGGTCTTTGCCGCCAGAGGGCTTCCTGAATAGTGGGCTGCACGGATGAGCGCGTGCGATGATATGGGGTTCGTAAACACGATGAATATCACGAGCAGAATGATGCGACCGCTCCATGCCGGATTTGCGACGGCGATCCCGATCAGAAAGAGAATGCTTCCAAGGGTCGTCGCTTTCGTGCCCGCCTGCATGCGGTTATAGACATCCGGCATTCGCACGAGGCCGATGGCGGCGAGCAGAAGAAAGACTGCTCCGATGATGCTCAGGAGGCCCCCGATAATCGGTAGTATCATCACAGCCCCCTCTCGAGATAGCGGGCCACCGCAACCACACCGAGAAAGCTTACCAGTCCATAGACCAGCGCGACATCGATGTAGATGATTCGGTCGGCGATGACCGCCAGAAATGCGATGAACGAGATGGCGATGATCGTCATGCCGTCCAGGCCCACGGTACGATCGGCGGCACTCGGACCGGCCACCACCCGGTAGAAGGCCAGAACCGCCGCGACGGCGGCGATCCCACCGGCAATCCAGAACAGAAGCTCAGCCACAGATAACCTCCAGATAGCGCTCGAACTTCGCCACGATGCGTTTCGTGGCCTCCTCGATGTCGTCACTCGCGACGTTGATCCAGTGTATGTAGAAGACATCTCCATCGGTGTCCACGGTTATCGTTCCCGGCGTCAGGGTGATCGAGTTCGCGAGCAGGGTGCGGCCGAGACGGGTGTGGAGGTTCGTCCTGACCCGCACGATTCCCGGCCGTATCGGCAGTTCCGGCTTCAGCACACGAAAGGCAACGTCGATGTTTGCCTTCAGCAGCTCGCCCAGGAACACGAACACGTAGGCGACCGCGAAGAGCAGAGCGCGTGGCGAGGTGCGGACTTCACCGAATACACCCGCGGAGCCGAGGGGGAGCAGGCTGATGAGCAGCGCCACGACCGCGGCGACGGCCAGCTCCTGAGCGTCGAGCGGATAGGCGAGGGCCGCCCAGACGGCGAGCAGCAGTACGAGGAGAACGAGCTTTCCTTTGAGAAGCGTCACGGCTACCCCTTTACGTTCGTACGTATACACCGCCCTCGTCCGGTCCTCTGCAGGCACGGCTCGGAAGTCGATTCGGCGCGTGAATACGTCAATCGAATATCTATATTTGGTTTGCTATATACGAAGGAGTGTATACGGAGATTTCCCGCTTGTCCAGAAAAAACTACGGATTTTGGTCAGGCAAAGTCTCGACCCCGATGGCTCCACGCCAGACCGACGGTTCGAACCCGAAGTAATACTCGCCATCGGCCTCGAGGATGGGGTAGATGAGCCGCTCGCCTCGTCGCGTCTCCAGGTCGTCCGTTACCCGTACACGTACACGGAGTCCACCCACTGCGGTCCTTCGAGTTCCTTGTACCGCACATCCTTATACATAATATGCCTCACGGTTTATATAAGAATAAGACTATACCCGTTACCGCCGGGGCGCAAGCGGGAATCGTGGTGTGTGCGTCGAAACGCCTGCGTTATACTTGACCATCGCATTAAGCTTTAGCACTCTGTGAGTATGATTGAGTTCTTGAGCCAACCATGGCCATGGTACATATCGGGACCCTTGCTCGGACTCATGGTGCCGCTGCTGCTCATCTCGAGCAACAAGCACTTCGGCGTGTCCTCCTCGTTCAGGCACGCCTGCGCGGCCGCGTTTCCGAAGCTTCGGGTGTCATACCTCAGGTACAACTGGAAAAACGAGGCGTGGAGTCTCGTCTTCGTGGCGGGTGTCGTCGCCGGAGCGGCACTCGCAGTGGTGTTTCTCGGCGGGAACCGGATGCCGGAGATAAGCGCGGAGGCGCGGCGGATGTTTCTCGCCTGGGGCCTCACCGATTTCTCGACCCTGCAGCCGGCCGAGATCTTCGCGCTCTCCCGCCTCGGTGATCCGCGGAATCTCATCATGCTGCTCGGCGGCGGGTTTCTTGTCGGCTTCGGGACGAGATACGGAAA
>CAYOFA010000016.1:20684-24899 GCA_964402885.1 uncultured Spirochaetaceae bacterium | reverse complement strand
TTCGGCGTCGTCCTCATCAAGGCCGAGGTCATCTCCTGGTTCCGCATTCAGGAGATGTTTCACTTCCAGTCCATCCACATGTACGGCGTGCTCGCAACGGCGATCGCCGTTGGCGTGGGGAGTGTCCTGATCATCCGGATTTCGGGTCTGCGGGCAGCCGACGGCGCGCAGATCGACCTGAAGCCGAAGCCCTTCAATCGCGTTGCGAACATCGCGGGCGGGTTGATCTTCGGGTTCGGCTGGGCCCTCACCGGTGCCTGCCCGGGGCCGCTCTACGCCCTGCTCGGCGCGGGCTATGCGGTCATCGCTCTGGTCATCGCAAGCGCCCTCCTCGGCGTGGTAACCTACGGTGTGCTGCGGCCGAGGCTGCCGCACTGAATACACGGGAGTGACACGATGAACTACAAGACAATACATGAGATGATCGGAAATACGCCGCTCGTGCGCCTGCAGCGGCAGGACACGGGCACGAGCACCGTGCTCGCCAAGCTCGAGGGAAACAACCCCGCCGGATCGGTCAAAGACCGGCCGGCCTACGGGATGATCGCCGAGGCCGAGCGCCGCGGCGACATACAGCCCGGCGACACGCTCATCGAGGCGACGAGCGGTAATACGGGCATTGCGCTTGCGATGGTGGCGGCAATGCGCGGCTACCATATGGTGCTCATCATGCCCGAGAGCGCGTCCGAGGAGCGCAAGGCCGTCATGGCGGCCTACGGCGCGGAGCTTATCCTCACGCCGAAAGACGGCGGAATGGAGGCGGCGATCGACCGGGCGCGTGCCCTCGAAAAGGAGGGGCGGGGCCGCATCCTCAACCAGTTCGGCAACCCCGACAATCCCGCCGCGCACTACGGGACGACCGGTCCCGAAATCTGGCGTGATACCGGCGGAGAGCTCACCCATTTCGTGGCCTCCATGGGAACCACGGGTACCATCATGGGGACGGGGCGCTACCTCAAGGAACGCAATCCCGGGATTCAGATCGTGGGTGTGCAGCCGTCGCAGGGTGCGAAGATTCCCGGAAGCCGCGCCTGGCCCGAAGAATACCTGCCGAGCATTTACGAACCCGAGCGCGTGGACCGCATCATGGACATCACCCAGCCCGAGGCCGAGGAAATGGCCCGTCGTCTTGCACGAGAAGAGGGCATCTTCGCCGGCATCTCATCCGGTGCGTCGATTCATTCGGCGGTGACGCTTGCGCGCGAGGTGGATGACGCGCTCATCGTTGCCATCGTATGCGACCGCGGTGACCGCTACCTGTCCACCGGCGTGTTCCCCGCGCCCTGACGCAGCGCATTCTCTACCGCGGCGTCCGCTGTCGAATCCGGTTGTCCGGCTTCTCGATCGTGACCTTGCTGTAGGAATCGACGTCGTGGGTCAGGAAGACGTTTCCGCCTATCGCCGACCCGCGCCCGATCGTCACCGGCCCGAGGATCGAGGCGTTCGAGTAGATGACGACGTCGTCCTCGATAGTCGGATGGCGCTTGAACCCGCGGTGGAGGTTCCCGTGCTCATCGGTCGGGAAGCTGAGCGCGCCGAGCGTCACTCCCTGATAGAGTTTGACATTGTTGCCGATCTCGGTGGTCTCGCCGATGACCACTCCCGTGCCATGGTCGATGAAGAAGTTCCGACCGATGTGGGCTCCGGGGTGAATGTCGATCCCCGTGGCGCTATGCGCGAACTCGGCCATGATCCGCGGCAGAAGCGGAACGCTTCGCTCGTGGAGGTGATGGGCAACGCGGTGGGTGAGTATTGCCTGGAATCCCGGATACCCGATGATGATTTCGTCGTTCCCGGTGGCCGCCGGGTCGCCGAGGTAGGCCGCCTCCACGTCACCGTCGAGAACCTCGATGAGCTGCGGCACGCTTTCGAGGAGGTCGAGCGCATGCGCGGCCGCCTCCGCGCGCGCGCCTTCGGGATCGGGATCCGGCACGTTTCGGCGCGAGTGGAGGATGCACTTCGCGATCTCCTCCGACAGCATCTCGTATGTTTCGTTGGCGGTCTGGCCGAGGTGGAACCGCAGATTTGCCTTGTCCACGGCCTTTCGATTGAAGTAGCCGGGGAATAGCAGGCGCTCGGTCAGTGTGAGCAGCTCCCCGACAGTTTCCCGGTGAGGCAGGGGGCAGGTGCACACGTGATCCACCGCGTCGCAATCGTCGAGTTTGTCGAGAATCGCATCTGTCAGAGCCGGAATACGGGTGCGCGGATCTGTGTCCCTCATGTCTGCTTCCCCCTTGCCGCGGGTGCGGTGTGTCTGTCAGTATCACTAAGGTACATCCCACAGTGCTCGTGGTCGAGCCTGTGAGCCGTGAAAGGATTCGTTTCAATGGCAGGCGAACACGTATTAGTGATCGGCGGCGGCGGAACCGGTGCCGCCATCATTCATGATCTCACGCGACGAGGGTATCGGGCAACGCTCGTGGAACGCGGTGAGTTGACCGCCGGCACCACCGGCCGGCACCACGGTCAGCTGCACTCCGGCGCCCGCTACGCCGTCGGCGATCGTGATATCGCGCGCGAATGCATGGAGGAGGTCCACATCCTCCGGAAGATCGCGCCTCAGTCCCTCGAGATGAACTACGGATTGTTCGTGGCAACAAACGAGGAAGAAGCAGCCTACGGTGATCACTTCATTGCCGCCTGCAACGAGGCCACTATTCCCGCGCGCGACATCCCCGTGGAACAGGCCCTGGAGATGGAACCCCTGCTGAACCCCGACATAACCCGCGCCGTGCAGGTGCCCGACGGCACCCTCGACGCCTGGCGCCTGCCGCTTCACTTCTTCGCCACCGCACAGGCTGCCGGTGCTACGGTGCGGAACTTCACCGAGGTTATCGGCCTCCATCGTGCACAGGGGCGCGTAACGGGCGCCTGCGTGCTCGAGCACGCCACGCAACGCGAGTACGACATCGAGGCCGACTTCGTGATAAACGCAACCGGCGCCTGGGCCGGGCAGGTCTGCGCCATGGCCGACATCGACGTGCCGATCACCCCGGCACCCGGAACCATGGTCGCGGTGAAAAAGCGGCTCAACAACATGGTGGTGAGCCGACTGCATCCTTCCGGCGACGGCGATATCATTGTTCCCCAGCGCAAGCTCTCCATCATCGGATCGACCCAGTGGCAGACCGATGATCCCGACAGCATTCTCGCCCGCCACGAGGACATCGAGTTTCTCATTCGCAAGGCAAACGAGATGATGCCGTCCTTTTCGGATGCCGGCTTTCACGCCGCATGGTCGGCCGTTCGGCCCCTCGCCGGGCGAGCCGAGGGCGCCGACGGGCGCAGACTCAGCCGCGACTTCACCTGCATCGACCATGGTGCGGAAGACGGGGTGGCGGGCCTGCTGAGCGTTACCGGCGGGAAGGCCACCGTGCTGCGGGCCATGGCCGAGAAGACTGTCGACACCCTCTGCGGCATCCTCGGCGACGACATCCCCTGTACGACGGCGGACGCCGAGTTACAATCCCACCGGGCCTTCTTCAACCCGAGCCTGGCATGAGAAACCCGTGCGTGTGAGAGCACCCCGATGAAGGAGCAAGAAATGCCCGCGAAGACCGATACGAAGACCATCACGTTCACCGTCTCCCGCGAACAGCGCGAGCCGGGGCGACGGGACGAGTTCGAGGTCCCCTGCGACGCCTATACCACCGTTCTCGACGGTCTCGAGTATATCCGCACCCGCATCGACTCGACGCTGATGTACCGTCACTCATGCCACCACGGCTCCTGCGGAACCTGCGGGATGATCATAAACGGGGAGAAGCTCCTCGCCTGCACCACCAATGTCTTTGCTCTCGAGACGGACGCCGTAAGTGTCCGGCCGCTACCGCAGTTCGAGCACGTCGGCGACCTCGTCGTTGACCCGACGAGTCTCTTTGCCGACTTTCCCGCCCACGCCGACTATCGCCGCGCGAGCGAGTACAACGCCGATGCCCGCGTCCCCGAGGAGATCGAGGCCTACGAGCGCTTCGAGAACTGCATCGAGTGCGGGCTCTGTGTCTCGGCATGTCCGGTGACCTCGAACTGGATGGGACCGGCCGCCCTTGCTGCGTGGAACAGGGAACTGGAGAAGAATCCCGAACGACGCGATGAGGTCCTCGACAGCGTCGACGTCGACCGCGGGGCGTGGTCCTGTGAGCGTCACCTCAAGTGCAGCGCGGTCTGTCCGACCGGAGTGTATCCGGCAAAGCACATCGCGCTGTTGAAGCGCGC
>CAYOFA010000016.1:14000-20584 GCA_964402885.1 uncultured Spirochaetaceae bacterium | reverse complement strand
CCTTCGGCGATGATCTGACGTGCTTTCTCGTGTGAGAAGGCGTTCTTGTAGGTGCGGCGGGAGATGAGCGCGTCGTAGACGTCGGCGATGGCCATGAGCCGCCCCGACCGCGGAATGGCCTCCCCGGCGACACCCAGGGGATACCCGCCGCCCTCCCAGCGTTCGTGATGCGATTCGGCGATCTCCCGTGCAACCCTGAGAAATGAGTTGCTGCCGAGGCGGGCCTCGGCCTGGGCGAGGGCCCGGGCCCCGTACTCCGGGTGCCTGCGCATCTCGACCCACTCGTCGTCCGTGAGGGGGCCGGGCTTGAGGAGTATTGCGTCGGGGATGCCGACCTTGCCGATATCGTGGAGCGGCGCGGACTTGTAGAGGAGATCGATGTAGTCATCGCTCAGTTCCCAGGCCTCCTGCAGCTCGGTCGCCAGGATGCACATGTAGTGCTGGGTGCGCACCAGGTGTGCCCCGGTCTCGTTGTCGCGGGTCTCCGCGAGGGATGCGAGCGAGAGGATGGTAACGTCCTGGGTACGCTGCAGCTCCTCGGTTCGCGTGCGCAGGCTGTCGATCATCGCGTTTGTGTACTCGGCGATGACGGCAAACTCGTCGTTGGTTGCCACGGGCACGTATCCATCCATCGAGCCGTGATCGACCGCCTCGAGAGCACGGATTTCGTTTTCGAAGAGCAGTCTGAGGTTGCGCGAGTAGGCAAAGATGAGATCGAGCACGATGACGAGGAAGGTGAGCATGACGAAGCCCATCTGCAGAAGCATCACCGTCCGCCCACGGTCTTCGCCCATGGCCTGCGAGAACGACAGCGAATCGGTGAGGTCATGGCTGATCACCATGAGGGCGACCGTCATCATGGCCAGCATGAGGACGGTGGTGAGGACGGCGAACTTTCGCGTCAACGGAAAGAACCGATTGCCGCGATTCAGGCTGCGGCCGGCACCGGTGAGCGCGAGTATGAGTTTGCGCTCGGCGTCCAGGCTGAGATCGATGGCGACGAATATGCCGACCAGTGCGGCGCCGACCAGGACGGCGGCCAGACCGCTCTCGACGAAGGGAAAATCGTAATAAATCGCCTGAAACGCCGCCACACCGATACCCAGCACCAGAAAGGGGCTGAGCTCGACCATGAACTGAGTTACGCCGTTAAAGGAATCGATCCGCTCGGGGTCGGACGGTGGACCCAGTCGCCGAAGTAACACGAGGCGAAGCGCGTAGGCGGCGGCAAAGGCTACGAGGAGGGTGAGTCCCCATTCCGCGATGGTCAGCGATTCGAGGAACGGGCAGACCTCGCCCCCGTAGACGGTAAGGACAAGCCAGGAAAAGGCGTAAATGACAAGCGAGCGTATCATGCCCCCTAACGTAGCATGACACACTTGCACATTCAACTTTCAGAGAAAGCCGTGCCCGCCTATGTCGAGCTCGTCCTTCACTCGCCGGAGCGTAGCACGGAGGGTTTCGTTGATCGGCACACCGTCGGCACGTCGCCGGCGCTCGATTTCGTACTCTTTCTCGCCGGCGACATAGATGCGGTCTTGCCCCGGTGCCTTCTTCGACTGCTGCAGCTTCTGCAGAATGTCGGTTGCGATGCGCCGGAACTCGGCAGGATCGATAAAGTGAGAAATGTCGATGGCCAGAAAGAAGTGGCCCAGGCTGAACGGTTGGGCGGTGCCATTCTCGTCGAACCCGGCGAGGTCCCAGAGGTAACTCCCCCCCGAGAGCGCCGCGCTGAGAATCTCCACCATCGTGCCGTAGCCGTAGCCCTTGTGTCCCCCGTAGAGCTCCCCCGCGCCGCCGAGGGGCAGCATCGCCGCCGCGCCGGTGACCAGGTCTTTCAGAAGCGGGCCGGTGTCCGTCTGGGAGGTCCCGTCCTCTCCAATGGCCAGACCCTCGGGCGTATCTTCGCCACGCCGGTGGAAGTACTCGAGCTTGCCCCGCTGCGTGATCGAGGTGGCCGCGTCTATCACGAAGGGGAAGGGCAGGTTCGTCGGCGCGCCGAAGGTAACCGGGTTGGTGCCGAGCATCGGCTGCACACCGAAGGTCGGCGCCACCCCCGGGCGGGCGTTGGTGACGGTCAGCCCGACCATGTCTTCCCGCGTCGCCATGATGGGGTAGTAGCCGGCAAATCCGTAATGGGTGGAGTTCCTCACCGCGACGGCGCCGAGGCCGTAGGCACGTGCCTTGTCCATCGCCATGCGCATGGACCGGTAGGAGATGACGTGGCCCATGCCGTGGTGGCCGTCGAGCGTGGCCGTCGTCTCGGTCTCTTTCACAATCTCGAGGTTCGTGTTGGGAGATTGTATGCCGGCGCGAACCCGGTCATGGTACATCGCGAGGCGACCCACGCCGTGGGAATCGACGCCGCGGAGGTCGGAATTGATGATGACGTCGCGGCAGATCGCCGCGTCTTCCTCGGGAACGCCGAGACCGCGGAAGACCGCCAGGACGAACTCTCTCAGTGTTTCAACAGGCACGCTTTGGATTGACTGACTCATGGCAACTCGGGGGGAAGCTTCCCGAATCCCGGACGTCGTGTCAACCTTCGGGCCGGCGGCCCGCCGGCTCACCGGCGGCCGACGAGCTTCGAGATTGAGCGGGGAAGGGCGGCTTTGATCGAATCCGTGGCCGGCTCGGTGGAACGATAGTCGTAACGCGAGACCATCTCCTCGAGCCCGTCACCGAGGGAACGAATTGCGGCGTCCTGCACCGAAAAAAGATCGGACAGCAAGCCCCCGAGCTCTGCGTCTCGAAGTACCTCCCGGCCGACCTCTATGGTCGTGCGCATATGTGGCAGGCAGAAGCCGTGCGAGTTACGAAATGCGGTCGCGAAATCCTCGTTCGAGCGATGCAGGCTGACGATAGTGAACGCGTAGTTTGCGAGGTCGGCGGCGAGGCGATTACAGATCATGCAGCTTCGTTCCTCGTCTGCGAGGGCCTCCATCAGCGTGTCCAATTCCGCCCGTATTTTTCGGGTCTTCCTGCTGCCGGCCGCTCGCTTCGCCGCGCGTTCCGCCGACCGCCGCGCTTTCTCGAAGCGGTCGCGGCGCTCGGCGAGGTGTGTCTGTGTCATGAGCGCGAGGCCGAGGCGGTTGGAGCCGCGCTCGAGCAGGGAGAAGTGCCGGCCGCAGAACCCGATGCGGTTCACTTCCACGCGCATCTCGGGCGCCATCACCGCGCTTCCGAGAAAGAACCTCTGGTAATCCGCCTCGAGTCTTTCTTCGAGATAACACAGCGGGCAATCGGCCTCGTGCTCGTACGCATCCCACACGGGAATGGTCTGGAGTTCGTATTTCACGCCACCATGGTAGCCCGAGTGCACCGGCTGTTCCAAGCGACTCACATCAACTATACTCCGCGGCATGAGGCGAATACCGAGAAAGTCCGATGCGGAGTCCCTCTACCGTCCCTTTGTTCTGATTCTCCTCGTCGCGGCCCTGGTGCTCTCCTTCTTCGTACTGCGGGCGTTCTTCAATCCCATTGTCTTCGCGATTCTGCTGTCCATGCTCGCCTTTCCGTTCTACCGCCGCCTGCTCCCGCTGCTCGGCGGCCGGCAGACGCTCGCGGCTCTCCTGGTCGTGCTCGGGGTGTGCGTCGTGATCATCGTTCCCGTGTTCTTCTTTCTGTTCCTTCTCTTTCTGCAGGGGGCGGAGTTCGCGCGGGACCTGGTGTCCTGGGTCCGTTCCGGCGAGCTCGAGGCCCTGCTTGCCGGGCCGGCGCTCGGCGGTTTCGAGGCGCGTCTTTCCGAATGGCTTGCCGGTGTCGACGTCGATCTCTCGAGCCTTGATGTCCGCGGGCGTCTTCTCGGATTCGCGCAGACAGCAACGCAGTACTTCGTTCGAAACAGCGTGCAGATCTTCGGGAATCTCATAGACGTTGTCTCGAAGTTTTTCATTCTCGTGTTTCTTCTTTTCTATCTCGTACGGGACGGCTCGAGGATGGCTCAGAGCCTACGAGATTTTCTTCCGATGCGGCCCAAGCAGAAGGAAGCGATCTTTCAGCGGATTCGCGACGTGACCCGAGCCGTGGTGTTCGGCACCTTCGCAATAGCCCTCATCCAGGGCGTGCTCGGCGGCATCGGGCTGGCGATCGTCGGCATACCCGGGCTGATCTGGGGCACCGTGCTGGGCTTCTCCTCGATGATTCCCATTATCGGAACGGGGTTGGTCTCCGTTCCAGCCGTGGCCTATCTGGCAGTCACCGGGCAGTACTGGCAGGCGGTGTTCTTCACGGTATGGGCCGTACTTCTCGTCGGGGGTGTCGACAACTATCTGCGGCCCTTCCTGATGCAGGGTCGTGCGGCAATGTCGCCGTTCTACATCTTTCTCGCCACCATCGGCGGCCTGTCGTTCTTCGGCCTTCCTGGTCTCGTGTACGGGCCGCTCGTCATTGCCTTTACGGCGGTCATGATCTACGTGTATCGGGTCGAGTTCGGCGGTGTTGCGAAAAGTTGACAGCATTGCGAAAAAGGTGCTCTAATAACCGCTAATTTTAGCGTACGAGTTTCATTCCAACCAAGGAGGAATCACATGAAACGCGGTACAGGCCTTCTGGTCTTGATGGTGTTCGTTGCCGGCGCGGTATTCGCCGGTGGTCAGGGAGAGTCCGCAGGCGGCGGATCGCTCGAGGAGATGGAGCCGGTGTCCGTCCGTCTCGCACATGTCGTGAACGAGCAGGACGGGTTCCACGTTGCAGCGGTCAAGTTCGTGGAGCTCGTGGAGGAGCGCACCGACGGCAAGATCTCCATCGAGATCTTCCCGAACGCGCAGCTCGGCGACGAGCGTACACTTCTCGAAAGCATGCAGATCGGCACGGTGGAGATGGGTGTCATCACCAACGGCCCGGTAGCGAACTTCGTGGAGGAGATCGCGGTGTTCGAGCTCCCCTTCCTCTTCCCGAGCCCCGAGGACGCCTACGCGGTACTCGACGGTGAGATCGGTCAGGAGCTTCTCGACAAGCTCGAAGAGGTGGACCTCAAGGGTCTCGCATACGCCGAGCGTGGGTTTCGGAACCTGACCAACTCGGTGCGCCCCGTTCGCACGCCGGCGGATGTGGAAGGTCTGAAGATTCGTGTCATGGAAAATCCGGTCTACATCGACACTTTCCAGGCACTCGGCGCCAATGCCGTCCCCATGGCCTGGACCGAGGCGCTGACCGCCATGCAGCAGCAGACCATCGACGGCCAGGAGAATCCGATCAACGTCATTTACTCATTCAAGCTTTATGAGCCCCAGCAGTATCTGTCGTTGACCCGCCACACCTACGCCCCCGCGATCATCGTGATGAGCCTCGACTACTGGAATCAGCTCCCGGCGGACGCCCAGCAGATTCTCGAGGAAGCAGCGCAGGAGGCGGCGGAGTACGAGCGGCAGTGGAATGCCGACATGGCGAGCGAGCAGCTCGACGCACTCCGTGCCAACGGGATGGATGTCATCGAGAATCCCGACATTGCTGCATTCCAGGATGCGGTGGCTCCCGTCTATGATGAGTACGGCGAGGCCTTCGGTGACTACCTGAGCCGCATTCGGGACCAGATCAGCCAGTAACTTCGAAAACCCGGCTACAATGCCGACGGAGCCTTCCCCGCGGGGGCTCCGTCGGTCTCTCATACCCCGAGGAGGAGCTGCCCGTGATTGCTCGAATTCTCGACAGGATTACCCACGCGATAGACGAGGTTGTTCAGCGTGTCGCATTCGTGTGCCTGGTGGCGATGATCGTCGCGACCACTCTTCAGATCGTGTTCAGGGTGTTCTTCGATGCCCTTGCCTGGTCTGAAGAGGTGTCGCGTTATATGCTCGTGTGGTCGACCTTCCTCGGTGCGACCCTCGCCTACAAGCGGAGCATGCACATTTCGGTTACCTTCGTTCGCGAATCCTTCTCCCCCGGCGTGCGGAAAGCGTTGCGGATCTTTGCGGTGGTCTCCGCGCTCGTCTTCTTCGCAGTCGCGTTCAACTTTGCCCTGGAGTACATGTCGCGGCAGTGGCAACAGGTCTCAGCCGCCCTGCGGCTCCCGATGCCCGTCGTGTACATCGTGATGCCGATCTCTCTCTTTGTGATGATTCTGCACGCGCTGGACGCGCTGGTTGCCGAGTTTGCGCGGCCGCAGGAGGAGGAGCTGTAATGGGACTGATTCTCCTCGTGACCTTCCTCCTGTTCCTGTTTCTCGGCGTGCCGGTGGCCGTCACCATCGGGCTATCATCCATGATTGCCCTTATGAGCGGCAACATGAGCCTCATGGTGATCGCACAGCGGATGTTTGCAGGCACCGACAGCTTCGCGCTCATCGCGGTTCCCTTCTTCATTCTCGCCGGCGACATCCTTGCCAAGGGAAAGATATCCGAGAAACTGGTGGAGTTCGCCGACGCCATATTCGGCTTTCTCAAAGGCGGCCTCTCGGTGGTCGCCGTGCTTGCCGGGATGTTCTTTGCCGCGATCTCCGGCTCCGGTGCGGCTACGACCGCGGCGGTGGGCACGACGCTCGTCCCCGAGCTCAAACGCAAGGGCTACGAGGAGGCCTCGAGCGCCTCCCTGATCGCGGCAAGCGGTACCATCGGTGTCGTCATACCGCCGTCGGTCCCCATGAT
>CAYOFA010000016.1:0-13900 GCA_964402885.1 uncultured Spirochaetaceae bacterium | reverse complement strand
CGGGCTACTTCACGCCCTCGGAGGCGGCGGTCATCGCGGTGAATTACTCGCTGCTGGTCTCCCTGCTGGTGTATCGTGACCTCAAGCTGAAGGATATCTACCGCATCATGGTGCGCTCGCTCATGACGATGTCGGTCATCATGTTCATCATTGCGACCTCCTCGGTGCTGAGCTGGGTGCTTGCCAACTGGGGCATCCCGGCGATGATCGCGAACGGCGTGCTGTCGCTGTCCTCGAATCCGTACGTCATCATGTTCCTCATCGCGCTCATCATCGTCATCACGGGCGTGTTCGTGGAAACCGCCTCGGCCCTCATCATCCTCACGCCGGTGTTCCTGCCGCTGGTGAACCAGCTCGGCATCGACCTCGTGCACTTCGGCCTGGTGATTGTCGTGGGGCTTGCAATCGGGATGATCACCCCGCCCGTCGCCATCAATCTCTACGTGGCGTCGTCCATCACGGGGTTGTCCATCGAACGAATCACCCGGGCCATCGTGCCGTACCTCCTCGGGCTGCTGCTCGTGCTGCTGCTCATGGTATACGTGCCGATTTTCCTGCCCGGTATCATTTTGTGAGGAGATAGAGTATGCCACGAGAGCTGAGAAGTACAACGACAACCGGCGGGCGCCGCATGGCGGGGGCGCGGAGCCTCTGGCGGGCCAACGGCATGACGTCCGAGCACATGGGGAAGCCCATCATCGCCATAGCGAACTCGTTTACGCAGTTCGTGCCGGGACACGTTCACCTCCACGACATCGGCCAGCAGGTGAAGCAGAAGATCGAGGCGCGGGGCTACTTCGCCGCCGAGTTCAACACCATTGCCGTCGACGACGGAATTGCGATGGGCCACGGCGGCATGCTCTACTCCCTGCCTTCGCGCGAGCTCATCGCCGACAGCGTGGAGTACATGGTCAACGCCCATCGCGCCGATGCGCTGGTGTGTATCTCGAACTGTGACAAGATCACCCCGGGCATGCTCCTCGCGGCCATGCGCCTCAACATACCCACGATCTTCGTCTCCGGCGGGCCCATGGAAGCGGGCAAGGTGGGCGAGAAGACCTACGACCTCATCGACGCCATGGTCATGGCTGCCGACCCGAAGGTGTCCGACGAGGAGATGGAGCAGGTGGAGATTTCCGCATGTCCGACCTGCGGATCCTGCTCGGGTATGTTCACCGCGAACTCCATGAACTGCCTCAACGAGGCCCTCGGCATGGCGCTCCCGGGAAACGGCACCGTGGTGGCCACGCACGAGTCCCGCCTTCGGCTTTTCGAGACAGCGGCGGATCGCATCGTGGAGATGGCCGACGCCTACTACTCGAAGGACGACGACTCGGTTCTGCCGCGATCCATCGCCACGAAGCCCGCGTTCATGAATGCGATGACCCTCGATATCGCCATGGGCGGCTCGACGAACACCGTACTGCACCTCCTCGCCATCGCGCGGGAGGCCGGGGTGGACTTTACCATGAATGATATCGATCAGCTCTCGCGTCACACGCCGAACCTCTGCAAGGTGGCGCCGAGCTCCCACTACCACGTGGAGGACGTCAACCGTGCCGGCGGCATCCTCTCCATCATGGGTGAGCTCGAGCGCGGCGGACTCCTCGATACGTCGGTAAGCCGCGCCGACGGGCTTTCACTCGGTGAGGCGATCGACCGCTACGACATCATGCGGGAGTCCCGGTCCCCGGAGGCAGTGCGGATTGCCTCGAGCGCCCCGGGCAACACCGTCGGCAATCGGGTGATGGGCTCGCAGGCGGCCACCTTCAAAGAGCTCGACACCGATCGCGCCGGCGGATGCATCCGCGATATCGAGCATGCCTACAGCAAAGACGGCGGCCTCGCCGTGCTGGAGGGGAACATCGCCCGACGCGGTTCGATCGTGAAGACGGCCGGTGTGGATGAATCCATCCTGACCTTCAGCGGCCCCGCGCGCGTCTATCATTCCCAGGAGGACTCCATCGAGGGAATCCTCTCGGGCGAGGTGAAAGAGGGCGATGTGGTGGTCATCATCTACGAAGGTCCCAAGGGCGGCCCCGGCATGCAGGAGATGCTCTATCCGACGAGCTATCTCAAAGCCAGGGGGCTGGGAAAGGCCTGTGCGCTTGTTACCGACGGGCGCTTTTCCGGCGGAACCTCCGGGCTGTCGATCGGCCATGTCTCGCCGGAAGCTGCAGCGGGTGGGGCAATCGCGCTCGTGCGCACCGGCGACATGATCGACATCGACATCCCGAACCGCAGCATCGACCTGCGCGTGTCGGCCGAGGAGCTCGCATCGCGGCGGGCGGCCGAGGAGGAGAAGGGCGAGGCCAGCGCCTACCGTCCCGAGCGCGAGCGGGAAGTTTCCGTGGCGCTCAGGGCCTATAGCCTCCTCGCGACGTCCGCGGACCAGGGCGCCGTACGGATGCTTCCCGAGGGCTGCTGAGGAGGGAGCGACAGAGAGCGAGTCGCGGCGCGGCCGCGCGACTACCGGTCCTGCCGGTAGTCGGCGAGGAAGCGGCCGAGCCCCTCGAGCGCAGCTTTCAGCTGCTCGATGTCGGGCAGGAAGACGATTCTGAAGTGATCCTGCTCGGGCCAGTTGAACCCGGTGCCCTGCACGACGAGGGTGTGTTCCTTCTTCAGGAAGTCGAGCACGAAGCGCTCGTCACTGGTGATGCCGAACTTCTCGGTGTCGATGCGCGGAAAGAGATAGAATGCTCCCCGGGGTCTGACCACGCTCAGCCCGGGGATGCTCGAAACCATGTCGTAGGCGAGGTTGCGCTGGTCGTCGAGGCGACCGCCGGGGGCGAGGAGCTTCGTGCTCTCGGTGTAGCCTCCGAGGGACGCGCCGAGCGCCGCCTGCACGCCGAGTTGAGCCGGAACATTACTGCACAGCCGCATGTTGGCCAGCATGTTCAGCCCTTCGATGAAGTCCTTCGCCTTCTCCTTGTATCCGCTCAGCACGAGCCAGCCGCATCTGAATCCGGCCGCCAGGAAGTTCTTGGAGAGCCCGGAGTAGGTGAGAACCAGGGTGTCCTCGGTCATGGCCGCCGGCGAGTGGCACACCTCGTCGTCGTAGAGGACCTGATCGTAGATCTCGTCGGCGAAGATGATGAGCCCGTGCCGCTCGGCAATCCTCACGAAGCGCTCGACGAGATCGCGTGAATACACCGCACCCGTCGGGTTGTTCGGATTGATGAGAACGACACCCTTCGTGCGGTCGGTAATCTTCGATTCGAGGTCGTCGAGGTCGGGCTGCCAGTCCGCCTGCTCATCGCAGCGGTAGTGGACCGAGCGGCCGCCGGCCAGGTTGACCGAGGCCGTCCACAGCGGATAGTCGGGGGCCGGAATGAGGATCTCGTCACCGTTGTCGAGCAGCGCCTGCATCGTCATGGTGATGAGCTCACTGACCCCGTTCCCGATGAAGATCTCGTCGATATTGACGTCCGGAAACTGCCGGTACTGGTAGTACTGATAGATCGCCTTGCGCGCGGAGTAGAGGCCCTTCGAGTTACTGTAGCCCTGCGCGTCCTTCAGGTTGACGACGACATCGTGGAGGAGGTCATCCGGCGCGTTGAACCCGAACGGCGCCGGATTCCCGATGTGCAGCTTGAGGATTGAGTAGCCTTCTTCTTCCAGTCGCTCCGCCTCGTCGAGGATGGGACCGCGGATATCGTAGAGGACGTTGTCGAGTTTCGTCGACTTGCGGATTTCCTGCATATGCCTCGCCGGTGTACTCAGAGTCGTACGTAGTCACCGATCGTGGGGTCGGCGCGCATTGCCTCTTTCTCTTCGTCGGTCGGACGACGGGGGCGGTCACGCTCGTTCTCTACGAGACAGAGGAAGCCGAGGTGTTCGTCCTCTGCCGCCTGGAACTGATGCCAGGTGAGGGGCGGAACATGTACGACATCATGCTCGCCGATATCCTGGATATGGGAGCCTCGATCCGAGTAGGCAAGAACCCTGCCGCGGCCCCGCAGGATCAGAACGCCGTGCACATGCTCGTGGAGCTCCAGCGATGAGTAGCCGCCGGGCTTCACCTCGAAGTACCGCAGCTCGCACGAGAGACCGTGCTCGCCGTCGAAGAAGACCTGCTTGTTGATATCCCGGAAAAAGTCACCGACCTTCCGGTATTCCTTTACGTCGACATCGTCCCAGCGGAAGGCATCTCCTTCCATGTGAAAGCTGCGGACGCTGATTGGTGCGTTGCTAACGCGTGCTTCTTTCTCCATACTGTGAGTATAACAAAATGCGCCGAATCGTGCACGGCGGTCGGTCGGGCTCGCGCGCATTGAAACGCTCATGGTACGATGTACGGAAGCGAGAGGTCAGCATGAAGGGTGACGTCATCATCGTGGAGGAACACCACCGCAGGGCGGCGGCGAAGATCGCGGCCGCAATCGAGAACTCCATTCGCGCCACGGCGCGGACCTACACTATCTCGGTCGCCGGTGAGTCGGGCAGCGGGAAATCCGAAACCGGCCAGGCACTGAAAGAGGAGATCGAGAAGCTCGGATTCAGGGCCGAAGTCCTGCAGCAGGATGATTATTTCGTCCTGCCGCCGAAATCGAACGACGCAAAACGCCGGGAGGACATCACCTGGGTCGGGGCGCAGGAAGTTCGCACCGAGCTGCTCGACGAGCACCTTGCCGCGGCGCAGCGCGGCGAGAAGTGCATCATCAAGCCCCTGGTCATCTATGACGAAGACCGCATCACCGAGGAGGAAATGTCCCTCGAGGGAATCGAGGTGCTCATAGCCGAGGGTACCTACACGACGCTGCTCGACCACGTCGACACGCGCGTGTTCATCAACCGCAACCGCCTCGAGACGCTGGAATCGCGAAAGAAGCGGGGACGCGAGGAGATCGAGCCCTTCCTCGAGGAGGTTCTCGAAATCGAGCACGATATCATCTCCAAGCACGTCACGAGGGCAGACATCGTGATCACCCGCGACTACGACGTTCAGCTGTGAGTAACGGGGCAGCTATGCACGTTGGAAAGACCTACAGGGAGCTCAAGGACATATGGGCCACCAGGGGCGCCGACGAGCGCCGTCCCTATGAGCGCGGTGAGCGACCGTTCGCGGTGAATCTCCTTCCCGAAGATGCGGTGGAGGAGCCCTTGGAGCTTCTCCTTCGGACGTTGAGGGCCCGATTCGGGGATGCGGTGGACGCGGCCCTTTCCGAGGAGCACAGCGACCCTGCGACTCCGGTGAACAGCCTCCCCGCCGAGCTTCGCGGTCCGTGCGCGCAACGCGCCGACAGCGACTGGCTTCGTCGCACCAACATGGTGGGAGTGAACGTGCGCACGATCGGTTCGTTTCTGTCGGTCGTGAAGTACGCGATGACCCTGCCGCCGTCCCAGGATTCGATCCATCTGCTTCCCGTGTGGGAGCCCGGCGTGGTTGGAAGCCTCTACGGAATCAGCAGTTTCAACATCAACGGCGAGTTTGCGAGCGACGAGCTCGCGGAAGGTTTCTCCCACCTCGCCACCCCCGAGCGACAGTTGCGGGCGGTGGTGAACCTGCTCCACGTGATGGGCTTCGCCGTCGGCATGGACGTCATCCCGCACACCGATCGCTTCTCCGAGGTCGTCCTCGCGCATCCGCAGCACTTCGAATGGCTTCGCCGTGAGGACCTGCGCATCGTCGACCATCGCGCCGAGCTCCACACCGAGGTTCAGGAGCGCATCATTGACTTCCTCGACCTCTACGGGCCGGCCGCGGTCCCGGATACCGCCCCGGGCCCGGGATCCGCCGCGGGCCCGAGGAGCGTCCCGCGCGGCGACGAGTTGTTCGCGCCGGACTTCGACGAGGCGCTGAGAAACCGAATTCTTTTCGGCGACGTTGCCGACAAGGAGGCACGGGACAGTCGGCGTGGTGAGCTTGCGCGTCACATCTACCGCCACGGATACGAACCGGTTCCGGCAACCATGGCGCCGCCCTATCGGGGCATCGAGGTCGACCCCGACACCCACTACGAGGACACCGACGGGCATATCTGGCGGGACTATCGCATCACCGAGCCGCAGAGCATGTCACGAGTCTTCGGTCCGCTTGCTCGCTACAAGCTCTACGAGCGCCTCGACGACAACCGCGGCTGGCAGATCGATTTCTCCCGCCCGCGCGAGGAGGTGTGGTCCTACGTCTGCCGGCGCTACGCCGGGATGCAGCAGAGCTTCGGCTTCGACTTCATGCGCGGGGACATGTCCCATGTCCAGATGCGGCCCGAAGGAGTTCCGGAAGACATCGGCGAGCGATACGATCTTCTCAAGGCGGTCCGCGGCTACATTCGCGAGCAGAACGAGGCGCCGTACTTCGGCTATTTCGCCGAGACCTTCATCGCCCCGCGCGGCATCATGGCGTACGGGGACGAGATCGATCACCTCGAGGCCTGTGATGCGGAGGTGACCCTCGGAGACCTGCAGTCGGTGCCGGTGGGAAGCGAGGACTTCATCCAGCGGTTGCGCTGGTACCGCGACATCGCCGAGCAGCGACACGTGGTGCCGAGTTTCACCATCATGACCGGCGACAAGGACGATCCGCGGTTCGACTCGTTCTATCTGGCGGGAAACGAGCTTCGGCTCTTCATGGGTCTCTTCCTCACCGACATGCCGAGCTATATGGCCCTCGGTTTCGAATGCCGCGACGTGCACAACAGTCCCGCCCCCAACGAGCACTACACGAAGCTCTACGTGTTTCAGGAAACCGACGGGCCGAAGGCTACGAGCGGTCCCTACCGCTTCGGGCGGAACGGGAACCTCTTCTACAACCTCACCCGTATACGACTCTTCGCCGAAGACATCCTGCCGACGATAAGCGGAGCGCCCTGTCGCTGGCTCGTGCCCCCCGATGCCACAGCCTCCCAGGCGTTCTTCGCCTGGACGCAGGCGGAGAGCCCGCGCTACCTCTTCGTCGGAAACGCCGATACCTCCACGGCGGTGGAGAACTTCAACGTCCCCGCCGGCCCGGTCCTGCCGCCCGGCGCCACTCTTACACCGGTCTTCTCGACGGTGGAGGGGCTGACCGGAGCCGAGCTCGCCGCACCCGGAAACGGCCGGGCGTTCAGGATCCGCCGCCTCGAGCCGGGAGAGGGGCGGGCGTATCGCATCGCATAAAACGGAGCGCTATGCTAAGATATTTGGCGTGGAGCACCGAACAGCGATTCTCGACACCGCCGGAACCGCCGCCGATCTGCCCGCGCCGGAGGTTCCCGATGACGCACTCACCGATCTGCTCGGCCGCGTAAGCCGCACGTTCGCGCTTTCGAACCGCTATTTGCCGCAGCCGCTTCGCCGTGCGATGACCGTTTCCTACCTCCTTTTCCGCGTCTCCGACTACCTCGAGGACAATCACGTGATGAGCTCTGAGCGCAAGGTGGAGCTTCTGAGCCTCTGGGAACGGGTGCTCAGCGGGCGCGGAGGCGAGGAGCAGTTGCGATGCGAACTCGAAACCCTCGAAGACGACGATCCGGAGGCAGAGGTGGCCCGGCGGTTCCCGGAGTTGACGCAGAGTCTGGCCACGCTCGGTGAGGCGTCGGATACTGCGGTGAGGCGACGGGTATGCGAGACCACGCGCGGAATGGCTCGTCGCCTGATGCAGGGGCCGGTCGTGGAGACCGAGGCCGACCTCGACCAGTACATGCACGATGTTGCCGGCATCGTCGGGTATCTTATCACCGAAATCTTCTCCCACTTCGATCGCCGCCTCGCTCGCCGTCGCTCGGCGATGATGGAGCGGGCGCGGGAGTACGGATTGGGCCTGCAGACGGTCAACGTGATTCGCGGGCTGCGGAAGGACTATGCGCGGGGATGGCTCTTCGTGCCGAGAGGGTATCTGGACGAACACGGCCTCAGCCCGCGGCAGTTTCTCTCTCCGATGTATGTGGAGCGGTCCATGGAGGTCGTGCGTCGCCTCATCGAGAAGGCTGAGGCTCACCTCCGCGACGGCCTCGAATACGTCCTGCAGATACCCCGCCACCTTCACCGGGTGAGGCTTGCGACCATGTGGCCGCTTCTGTTTGCCGCCCGCACCCTGGCGCTCAGCCGGGACAACCGGGAGGTGCTGCTCTCCGAGGCCAAAATGTCACGTGGGGATGTGGAACGGATCGTGCGGCAAACGATGATGCACGGATGGTCCAATCGGTGGCTCGCGCGCTACCACGAGCAATTGCTCCGCGGTGAGGGCATCTGAGGGCTGAGGGCGGCACGTCGCCTGCTGGTTGCAGATTGGGTCCGCCTGCGCGTCGCGCATCGTCCCCGGCTGATTCAGCGCAGGAACTCGCTGTAGTGGATGGTGCCGCGGTCCATCATCCGTGAGAGCCGTGCCTTCACCCACTCGCGGATCGGTCTGCGGCTCAGGGGAATGAGGATCGCGAAGCCGAGAATGTCGGTGAGCACGCCGGGGGTGATGAGTACCGCGCCGGCAACGACGAGCAGGAGCCCGTCAATGAGCCGATCGGCGGGAAACACGCCCTGCTGCATCTGCATCTGGATCTCGTACCACACGCGGGCGCCCTGCTGGCGGGCAAGCCCGGCTCCGACGATACCGGTCACGAGTACGATTGCGATCGTGGGGAGCGCCCCGATCAGCTGGCCGATCTTGATCAGAATATAGAGCTCGACGATCGGTATGGCGGTAAACAGTACTGCAAGTCTGAGAAACATCGCCTTAAAGCTACCACATGGGTCGCGAAAAGGGAACGCCGGACTCAGTAGTTCTGCTGCTCCTGCTTCCAGCGCTCGAACTCGTCCTGCTCGTCCTCCCACCAGGCAGCAAAGTCGCCGCGGACCACGCCGTCGAAGTCGTTCCAGGGCGAGCTGCGCTCCTCGAGGTAGGTCTCCCGTGCGCCCGACTCCGCGATCGCGCCGTCGATGAATCTGCCACTGTAGCTCCGTCCGTCCGCCCATGTGTAGGTGCCGCTGCCGTGGAACACGCCGTCGCGGAACTCACCCTCGTAGCGATCGCCGTTGTTCATGCGCAGCACGCCGCTTCCGTGGGGCTCGCCGTCTCGAAGCTCGCCGCTGTAGGTGCCCTTGGCGAAGCGGATCGTGTCGGAGGACGCTGCGGTATCCGGCCCGGCGGGCTCCGGCGCCGGGGCCGGCACGTCGGGCTCGGGTGCCGCCGGCTCCGCCGGCTCCGCGGGCGTCGGCGGGGCGAGGGTGAGCACCCGGCGCGCGCTGTGAACCCGCCGGCTCCAGTATCGTGCCGAAAGGGGTGTCATCGTCACACCGCGCTCCGGTCCGTCGGAGATCGCGTGGATGATGGAGTCCTGACCGATATAGATGGCAACGTGCGAGATAATACTCGGGTCAGGCCCCGTGGCAAAGAACAGGAGATCTCCCGGGCGGATCTGGTCGACGCCGATGGCCTCGCCGAAGCTTGCCATGGCGCGTGAGCTTCGCGGAAGATCGGGCACATGCGGCCGGTAGATATAATTGACGAAACCGCTGCAGTCGAAACAGTTCGGGCTCGCGCTTCCGAAACAGTACCCGCTTCCGAGATGATTCTGCGAGGGCGCGACGATCTCGTCCGTCACGTCGATTGCGGTCGCCGTGGCCGCCACGGCCAGCAGCAGAACGAGCGCAACCCGCGCCGATCGTGCGGGCCGGGTATGCGGTGCTCGCCGCGTACGCCATGTCTGCAGTGTATCCATGGTCTGTTCTCCTTCGACAATAACGCTCATCTGCGCCAGAAGAAGGGGGTGAACACGATGAGAACGGTGAACACCTCCAGCCTGCCGAGCATCATGACGAAACTCAGGTACCACTTTATGTAGTCCTGAAAAAAGGCATAGTTTTCCGCCGGGCCCACCAGCCCGAACCCGGGGCCGATGTTGCCGAGCGTCACCAGCGCGGTCGAAAAGCTGCTCAGCAGCCCGTACCCGCCGGTCGCTACTACAAATGTCGTCACGAGCAGAACCGTCACGTAGAGGAAAACGAAGCCGGAAATCGCGTACACGACGTTTTTGCGTACGGTCTCTCCATTGAGCTTTACGCCGAAAACACCGCGGGGGTGGAGAAGATAGCGCATCTCGGTGAATCCCTGTTTGACGAGCGTTACCACCCGCACCACCTTGATGCCGCCGCCGGTCGACCCGGCGCAGCCTCCGACGAACATGAGTATGAAGAGCACCGCCTGCGACACAGCAGGCCACGTGGCATAATCCGCGGTGACGTAGCCTGTCGTGGTGAGGATGGAGGCAGCCTGGAACGCGCCGAAGCGGAGACTGGTTCCGAAGGACTCGTATACGCCTCCCCGATGCAGCCCGAACGCCACGAGGAGCGATCCGGCAGCGAATATGAGGAGGTATGACTTCAGCTCCGTATCCCTCAGAATCCCGATGGCGCGGCCGGTAAGGAGCTTGTAGTACATGACGAAGTTCACGCCGGCCATCACCATGAATGCGGTGACGACGATGTGAATGAAGGGGGACGTGTAGAAGCCGACGCTGGTGTTCTTCGGCGAGAAGCCGCCCGTGGCGAGGGTGCCGAACGTGTGCGTCAGCGAATCGAAGAGGTCCATCCCGCCGATGAGCAGCAGTATGGTCTCTGCGGCCGTCAGGCCAAAGTACGTGAGCCAGAGGATTTTCGCGGTTTCGGTAACTTTGGGGGTGATCTTGTCGACAGTGGGCCCCGGCGCCTCGGCCTTGAGAAGCTGCAATCCGCCGATTCCCAGGATGGGAAAAATCGCAACGGTCAGCACGATGATTCCCATGCCGCCCAGCCAGTGGGTGAGTGAGCGCCAGAACAGCATCGATCGTGGAAGTGATTCAATGTCGGTGAGAATCGAGGCCCCGGTCGTCGTGAACCCCGACATGGTCTCGAAGAACGCGTCCACGAACTCCGGGATGGCGCCGGAGGTGTACAGGGGCACGGCACCGAACAGCGACACCAGTACCCAGCTCGCGGAGACGAGGAAGAAGCCGTCCCGCGTGGTGAGGTCGCTCTGCTCGCTTCTGGTCAGGATCAGGAAGCCCGAGGCGGCAACTGAGAGGACCCCGATAGGGATAAGGAAATGCCGGATGAGCTCATGCTCGCCGTAGTACCATGCCACCACGACGGGCGTGAGCATAAGAGCGGCTACGACGAGAAGCAAGAAGGCGATCACGCGAAAAACCAGCTTCGGATTCATGGCACGAGCGCGATGCTACACCATCGTGCCGCCCTTTGTCTGCATTCCGGACCGGGTTATGCTGCGTCGAAAAGCCGCCCGAGCTCCTCCGGCAGGTTCGCCTTGATATCCTGTTCTTCGCCCGGGGTGATGTAGCGGCGCACCGATCGCAATGTGATCGAAATGACCTCTTCCATGGGCTTCTTCCACGAGAAGTTGGTCAGCCCGAAGTTCGCGGCTTCCGCGTTGACCTTCTCCACGAAGTCATCTACATGCTTGATTCGATCGATCGAATCGGAGTACGACCAGTTCTCGACGTAGATTGCCTTCATGAACATTGGAAGCTGTGCCAGCACGTCGAGGTTCTCCGCCATGCTGATTCGGTCGCGCAGGGAGTGCAGCACGGCGCGCAGTATTGTCGCCGCCTGGTTGGTCTGCTCGGGGTGTCCGAGCTCGGACGCGAGCTCTTTGAGGAATCTGTTTCCTTCCTGTGCCCATTGATCGAAATTGAGTCCCATATACTCCTCCTTGCGGGTGTGGGTTCTATGTTTTCAACGTAGAGGCGTCTCGTAGTCGAACCAATAGGCTGATCGGGCTAGAAGCGGCGTCGCAACGTGGTTGTCGACTCGGGATGTCGACCGTGGTTGTCGGCGGCGGATCGCATGAGTAGGCTTGATAGAGTGGGAGGTCCCCTATGCCGGAATTACCCGATGTGGAAGTCTTTCGTCGTTACCTCGAGCGCCACGCCGGCGGCGCCGATGTCGTGGAGGCCGAGGTGCGCGACTCCCGGTGCCTCGAGGATATCGCCGCCGGCCGCTTCGAACGGCTGCTCGCCGGTACCCGGCTCGGGCGGACCCGTCGCCACGGAAAGCACCTCTTCGTAAGGCTGAAGCCGGATGCCTGGCTCACGCTTCACTTCGGAATGACCGGATTCCTGCGGCACGTGTCGGAGGACGAGGAGCCGGACTACTCCCGGATCGTATTTCACCTCGCAGGTGGTGTATCACTGCACTACATCCTCAAACGCATGCTCGGACGCGCGGGGATCACGGGTTCTCCCGAAGCATTCATCGACGAGCATGATCTCGGTCCCGATGCCCTCGACCTCGATTCCGGCGCCTTCGATGAGCTCCTGCAATCCGTGCGGGGCGGGGTGAAGTCGCTTCTGATGAACCAGGCGCGCATTGCGGGGATCGGCAACATATACTCCGACGAGATGCTCTTCGAGGCGGGAATCCATCCTGCCGCCCGTTGTGGTGATCTCGACGCCGGCGCTCGCGGACGGCTCGACGAGGCCCGGCGGAACGTGCTCGAGACCGCCATCGAGCGGGATGCGGATCCCGAGCGGCTTCCGCGGAAATGGTTACTTCCCCACAGAAATGAGGGCGAGAGCTGCCCGCGCTGCGGCGGGAGTATCCGTCGGGAGGTCGTTTCCGGGCGGGGGGCGTACTTCTGCGACACACATCAGGAGCGCTTCGGGGCCTCGTAGCGTGGCCGAGTGCAGGCGGCGGATTACGGGAGAAGGTCGGAGCCGCGCGCAACCTCGGGCGAGGCCCCGAAGAAACTCTGGAGGAGGCCGGTGAGCCGCTGCTCCAGCATCGCGAAGGAGAAGAACCGGCGGGCAATTTCGAAGTTGCGGGCCGTCATCGCCTCGCGGGCCTCCTTGTCCAGAAGGATTGCGCGCACGCGAGACACCGCCTCGCGCGTGAGAAAGCCGTCTATTGCCACCGTTTCGAAGCCCTTCGGCTCGATATCCACGACGTAGACGGTGTAACGATTCACCAGGAGTGGTTTTCGGAAGTAAACCGCCTCGAGAAATGCGTTACCGAAGCCTTCGTAGAGACTCGGATAGGTGATGAGATCGGCGTGGGGGTAGACATCCCACAGGGTGTAGAGCTTGCGCCCGTCATCGTCGAACTTGCGGGTATCGTGAAGCCTGTTGGCGAGCAGGTGGATTTCGATGCCCTGCTGCGCGGCGGTGTCGAGCAACCAGTCCTGATAGCCGGTGCCTTCGTCGCCGGCCGAGTGTGAAACGAGAAGCTTCACGTTGGGCAGGTCCAGCTGCTTGACGAGATAGAGCGCCTGCTCGATCCCCTTCCGGGACACGACGCGTGTGGGCTGGAGAATGAGTATGTCGTCGGCGGAGAACCCGAAGCTTTCCCGGAAGTCACTGTTGAACTCGTCGAACTCGGTCCGGGGCGCGTCGAAGTCGATGACGTTGTAGATCATCGTCGAGGTCAGTCCGCGACGGGCCGCGAGCTCGCGCTGAATCATCGAGTTGATCACCACGTGACGAACCGAGGGAAGGTCGGGAGGGAACGCGGATTGGAGAGTATCCTGCACCGCGTTCAGGAGAAATCGGGACCGCTCCCACCACATGTCATGGTGATGGGCGATCGTCGGAATGCCCGTTTCCGCGATGACCTCCGTCAGCGCGATGCCCAGCGGGATATGCATCGGTATCGACAGCGCGTTCTGCGGCACGAGGACGTCGATGTCGAAGCGCTCGAGGAAGTCGTAGAGACGATCCTTGAGATACTCCGCCGACGCCGCGATGGTGTTCGTGATCTGCCTGCTGCGCACCTGCGTGCCGAAGATCAGATTGTTCAGCGCGAGGTTCTCCTCCGTGTTGAAAAAGGCTTCCGGCACCAGCAGGCTCCTGTCGGGATCGGTGTCCAGTACGCCCGCAAACCAGAATGATTCGTGCCCCAGGCGCGCGAAAACGTCGGCCCATTTCCGCGCCTCCAGCGACACACCGTCGGTACCTGCAAACCTCGTCGATACGAAACCGATGCGTTTTTTGTCCAT
>CAYOFA010000015.1:31595-32894 GCA_964402885.1 uncultured Spirochaetaceae bacterium | reverse complement strand
CGGTGTCTCCGGCTCGGTTATCTCGTCGAGCATGCCGTGGACGGTCTGCAGCGTGCGCTCCGGCGCGAAGCCGTGACGCTCGAGAATCTCGGTGACCTCTGCGGTGGAGTAGAAGGTGGCGTGGCGGTAGAAGGGATCCTGGTCCTTGTAGCGCTGGTACACCTCTCCGAGCGGTGACTCCCGGTCCACGAAACCGAATACGATGCGACCGTCGGGCTTGAGGACGCGGGCCATTTCATCGACCGACGCGTCGAGGTCGTCGACGAAGCAGATGGTGGTGACCATGAGGGCGATGTCGTAGGTGTTGCTCTCGAGCGGCAGGTTCTCGGCAACGCCCTCGGTGACCTCGATGCCGCGACGCCGCGCCCGCTCGGCCATCTCTGCGGCCGGTTCGACGCCCTCGCCGATGCCGAGCGGCGCCGCGAACAGGCCGCTTCCCACCCCGATCTCCACGCCGCGGACGCCGGCCGGAATGAGCTCGCGAAGTGCGGCGAGCTCCGACTCGTATACGGCGGGATACTCGACGAACCAGTCCTCGTACTGCTGCGTATGTGTTTCGAACGGCTCTGTGCGTGCCATCGTGTTCACCTCGTCTGGAATTGTTGAGCTCTCCTGATTAAGGTGCCACCGTGAGCTACGCAAAGACAAGTATGCTGAGACTATCTCGCCGTCACCGTGACCTGCAGCATGTCCTCATAGGCGCCGGCACTCGCCGCTCCGGGATCACCGATTTGCAGCTCCAGATCGTAGCGTTCGCCTGCGCCGGCGGTGGGACCGGTTCCCGTTGCCACCGTCACCGGCCCTCCGCTGAGATCGACACTGCCTGCATCGACCCGGAGGTTGTAGGGAACCAGACTGGCGTCGGAGGGATCTGTATGAGCCATGTTTCCCTCGTTGGCAGACGAGATGCTTATGTCATAGCCAACGTTGGCTCGGACGAGCATATCGAGGCGCCCGACGGTACCGTCTTCGAGAATGCCGAGATCGAGCACGTAGGAGTTCGCACCCGGATCAAAGGTTCCCCCGACAGGAACGAGAGCGAAGTCTACGAAGACCGGTACAGAGACCACGACGTCAAAGAAGGCCTGATCCTCGTTCAGCCATCGCCCGAGTACCGTGGAGTATCGGTCGAGCTGCAGTACGATGTTGTCGGAATAGCTGCCCGGTACGGGAAGCTCTCCGCCCGGCAGGATAACATCGAACGTCTCGTTTGCGGTGTCTCCCGGGGACAGGGAGCCGAGCAGAACCTCATCCGAGGTCGGGTTCTCGTCCCGCGTCGTGAGGTCGTTTCCTGCCGCC
>CAYOFA010000015.1:25111-31495 GCA_964402885.1 uncultured Spirochaetaceae bacterium | reverse complement strand
CCGGGCGTGAGGTCGTATACCATAAAGACCCCTCGCTCATCGGTGAAGGAGATTGCGGCAACGTCTCCGTCAACGTCGACGATTTCGAACACCTGGAGCTCGAGCGGCTCACCGCTCGGGTCGACCAGTCGTCCGCGTCCGTACAGCAGGCGATCTCCCTCGATCCGCAGCGCCGTGCCCGTGCGGTAACCGGTCTCTATGATGTGAGACGTCGGTCCGAGGGCGTAGTCGACCGGAATGCCCGGGAGCTCGGTTTCTACAGGTTTTTCGTAGTAGTCCGGCAACGCCGTCAATACCGCCGAACCGAGCAGGCCGCTGCGTGCCTCTGCGCCTTCGCTTGTCGGGTTGACGAGCACCTGGCTCGCGGGCAACGTACGGCGCGCCGAAACGAGTGCAAAGCTCCCGGAAGACGGACGACCGACGCCCATGAGTCCGTCCGCGAAATAGAGACTGCTGCCGAACCGTGCATTGACGCTTGCATAGGCGGGCGTATCTTCGAGAACGGCGTCACCCGGCACTGCAGACGCATAGAGCGCGGCCTCGGCCCGTGGATGTGTCGCGCGAACGGAGGTGGAGACACTCTGCGCGCTCGCCGTCTGAGTATCGATTCGGTCGACCGAGACTCCGACGGATGCATTGGCACGGGAAGAGCCGAAACGCTGAGTCGTGCGTACGTCGAGTTGCTCCTCGGCGACGTGATATGTCGTGCTCGTTGCACCGTTGCCGCCCCGCATTCCTGCGCTCAGAGTGATTTCGCCCCGCCACTCCGTTTCGGAGCCGGCCATGCCGACCGTCGTGCCCGCTCTCAGGGTGAACGACGGGCCGATCTGCCTGGCAAAGGCGACGGAGACGCTGCTGGTATCGGGGGCGTCATGATGGCCGATGGTGTAGCGGGTCCCGACAAGGAGCGAGCTGCGCCACGGCAGCGGTTGCTGCACGCTTGCAGTGAACTTCCAGGGAGGCTGGGCTGTCGACCGGGCTCCGGAATCGACGAGTGCCCCGGGTGCAGCGAAAAAGGGTGTCCTGTACTGAGCGCTCAGGCCGAGCGACGGGAACCACGGGTTCCGCAGGGAGTTATATCGGTACGAGATCTCGGCTGCATACCCCGTATCGGTGAGAGCAGTCTCCACGCCTCGGGACGCGGCTCCGCCGATCTCGACGATCCCCACGCCATCGGCGATCAGAAGGCCCGCGCCGGCGAGGTGCGCCTGCCGAGTGGTCTCGCCGTAGATCTCGCCGGTGACACTGTCGAGCAGGCCCTGGCGCAGATAGGCACGGGCAAGCGGTTCCTCGTGTGCTTCGCCGGCCAGGCCGCCGGATGCTCCGAATGCCGACTCACCGCGTGGGATGAGCCCGGGGGCGTGTGAGACTGACCCGTAAACCGTATGGCTCTCGCCGTAGGTGTCAGTTACGATGACATGGACGTCGTTGAGCCCCGGCGCGAGCGGAAAGTCGGAGAGCTCGTAGAGCCCGGGGGCAAGCCGAAGTGTGCGCACAAGCCGGTCGTTCACGTAGATGTCGGCGGTGCTGTGGGTTTCTACGGTGAAACTCGTTGAGAAACGCTGTGCGAAGGCAGATTCCGTTCCTATCCCGTCGCGTCGTTCGATCGACAGTCCGAGGACGGGATCGGAGCTGAGAAAGCCCACTGCGTCCGTTCGCGCCGTTCCCGCCGTTACGCGTAGCTGATCCTCGAAGTCCCTGATCAGTGCCGCTTCCCAGTTCTCGAGGCTGGTCTGCGTTTCGGTAAAACGGTACCTCAGCTCGCCGGCTGCGAGGGTTTTCCCGATGCCTACCGCGGGAGACACCGCGAGACCATAGGACCACGATGTGTCGCGGATCGCGTCCGGGGTCGGCTCCCGCTCGGACGCCTCGGCCGTGGCGTAGAAGGGCAGCGCCATACTGAAACCAGCCGGTGTCACACGCGGTGCATTCGGGAGCGATCGACTGCCGCGAGCCGAGAGACTGCGGGTTGGATGAAGACGTGGTGGTACGGTGATAGCAGCGGTCAGCAGGGCGGAATCATACGAGACATCCAGGCCGATGCTGCGGAGCTTTTCAGGCGTTATCCATGTGCCGCCGTTGAGCTCAGCGTATACCTCGTCATCGAGCATGCCGCGGAGCAGGGTCTGGAGGGCACTCGCGGAGTATGAATGCACTTCAGTCGCGTTCCGCGCCCGCACGAGGATCATATCTCGCCGTTTCTCGCGACCGTCGGTGACCTCGAGCTCGATGGGTACCTCGAAAAACTCGTCGGTGGCCTGCGCGTGCAGCAGTCCCGGCACAAGGAAGAAGGCGACGAGGAAGACTGAGGCTGTACTGCTCCAGGCGGCGGTCGCGCGCATGCGGGCGCTCCTATTGGGTTGTTTCGAACTCGAAGGCGACGTCGGTGGTAGCGGGACTCATTCCTTCGGGCAGGTTGATACGCTCGACCAGCCGGGTACCGGCGGTGAAGTTGGCCGAGCCGATGACGCTGAGGTCTCCTGTGCGCAAAACGTGAGTTTCGGACCTGCCATTCGCTGCGCGGTGGGTGAGCGTCACGCGCGCATCTGTGACGATCGCGTGGCCATCGCCCCGGTTCTCGAAGTGGAGGGCAACGGCATTCGCTCCGGCTATTTCGCGGACCTCGCTGAGTACTATGTCCGCCTGCGCGTTTTCCGGGCCGACATACACGGAACCGACGTAGCGATAGAGGAAGTTCAGTGACACGCCCGATTGTCCGCCGGTGTCGGCCGATCCGGTGACCGGAACCTGCTCGACCACGATGCGAAAGGGAAGCTCCCGATCGAGCTGCCGTGGACCGCGCCACTGCACGCGTACGGCCTGGCTCCGGCCGGGCGGAAGCAGAAGACGGGCGGGAAATACCGTGAAGAGCGTGTCCGCCTCGCCCCGGGTCTCAGTTCCGTCCTGAGAGATCTCACGTGTGGTCATATGAACCCGAACGGCGATGTCCTGCGGCTGTGTATTGGTTATTCGAAACGTACGGATGCTTTCTCGTCCGCTCGGAGCAAAACCCTGGGCGAGGGGCTCGAGATTGAGCCCCCACGCCTGGGTCGCGAGCAGCACGAGTGAAAGCAGAACAGACAATCGTCTCATATCTACTCCCTGATGCTGTGTTCGAGCTATTTCGCCTCGATGGTGAACGTAAGGGTGTCCGAGTAGGTGCCCTCGTAGATGTTGACCGAGGTGCCGCTGTAGCTGATGGTCAGAGCCTTATCCACTCCGGCGAGAGCCGTTTTGTCGGCAGCGTCGGTGATGACCGCAGGCTGCCCGCCGTCGAAGCTGACCGGACTATCAGCGTAGGCGATGCTGTACTCGAGGCTGTCGTCTCCTGCACCACCGGCGAATACCGGCGCCGAGAGACTTCCCCCGGATGCGGTGGACGACTCGAGGGTCACAGTGTAGCCGGCCTTTACGTTGCTGAACTCATTTACACTGGCGACCTGCAGGTCCGATACATCCTGCATGAGGTCGAGACTGTTGTAGTCGCCGATCGGTGTGACTTCAACGGCAACCCTCTTCGCCACGTTCCCGGTCAGGGTGATGGAGCCTGAGTCAGATGTCTGAGCGGTCTGGGCGACCGCACCAACGGCCACGGCTACGAACAGCGAGAGAAGAATCACGGTAACTTTTGCAATACGCATCTGCGTACCTCCACGAAATTGATAGTTACCATGAGTAATGCAGGTTTCGTGCCAACCGGCGCAGTGTTCGCCAGGCGCGCCCTGGTGAGGTCGGAATGGAGGGAAAAGAGATAATGACCACAAAGGTTCGACATGAGTGTCGAAGCTGACGGCAAGAGTCGACATTGAGGTCGAGCCTCAGAACCTGCGGGTCACCGGCCGACACAGGGCCGGCGCACGGCCGGCGCCGGGCCAGCGCGGGGCCGGCTCGCCTCTCAGCCGCGCTTGAGGCCCAGACGCTCCAGCCGGGACCGCAGCCTGCGCTCACCGATACCGAGAAGTCGTGCAGCCTCGCTCTGATTACCGCCTGCCGCCTGGAGGGCCTCCTGTATGATCTCTCGCTCAACGTTCTGCAGGCGCTCGTCGAGTGTGTTCGAGGGTTCTGCGGTCTCGGGGTAGTCCGCGCCGGATGCGCGGATATGATCGGGAAGATCCGATGTGCCGACGAACGAGGAGCGGGATAGCACGACTGCGCTTTCGACCGTGTTTTCGAGCTCCCGGATGTTGCCGGGATAGTCATGTCGCATGAGGCGTTCGAACGCCTCTCTGGTGAACCCTCGTAGGTCCTTTCCGTTCTCTGCCGCAAAACGCTCGAGGAAAATGTCGAGGAAGACGGGGATATCCTCTTTGCGCTCTCGCAGGGGTGGCAATGTTACGGCGATCACGCGAAGTCTGTAGAAGAGGTCCTGTCGAAAGACTCCCTCCGTCACCAGATCCCAAAGGCGGCGGTTCGTGGCGGCCACGATGCGGGCATCGAAGCTGACAGACTCGTTCGAGCCCACCGGCTCGATTCTCTTGAACTGCAGCGCACGCAGGAGCTTCACCTGGGTGGACAATGGAATCTCGCCGACTTCGTCGATAAAGAGGGTTCCGCCATCGGCCTCCTCGAAACGCCCCCGGCGATCGGCAACTGAGCCGGTGTAGGCTCCCTTTCGCGAACCGAAGAGTTCGCTCTCGATGAGCCCCTCGGGAAGTGCTGCGCAGTTGACCACGACAAAAGGCCCCTCGTGTCGCGGACTGGCCTCGTGAAGGGCTCGCGCAACCACCTCTTTTCCTGTGCCGCTTTCGCCCTCTATGAGGACGCTTGCCGAACCGGCTGCCGCGCGTGCGATTACGCTCATGACCCCGCGCATCTTCTCGCTGCGGGACTCCAGGATGACTGAACCGGTGCGCAGCTGCGGAAGACTGCCGAAGACCGCCGCCTCGTCCTCGCGTTCGGCGTAGGCCTGCAGGGTCCGAAGAATCGAGTGCTGTATGTCGACCCCTTTGAGGGGCTTCGTGAGATAATCGGCCGCGCCGCGCTTCAGAAACTCAACTGCAGCCGAGGCGGAGTCGTGAGCGGTCATAACTATGACCGGGACATCGGGGTTGAGGCTCTGCAGATGATCGACGAGGTCGAGACCGGTTCCGTCGGGCAGAAAGTGATCGGTGACGACGAGGTCGATGGTGTGCTCATCGAGGGCCCGTATACCGTCGGTCAGTGTCTCGGCGGTGAGGATCTTAATATCGGCGAACTCGAGGGACCCGCACGCAGTTTCGATGAGGGCGAGTTGAGTTGGATCGTCGTCAACGGCCAGAATGACCCGAGTCACGTTGCTTGTCCTCCGTAATTGCCGAGCATAACACAAGGCGTCAGCCGTCTCCAGAAGCCCCTGCCGGAACGACGGTGCCCGAAGAATCACCCGTCGAGGCCGTTGTCCAGCATCCTCGACTGCGTTAGGCTTCTCCCCAGGAGGCATCGGATGCGCGCAGTATGGTATGAGCAGGCAGGTACGGCGGTAGACGTTCTGACAGTCGGCGAGATGGAGACACGCACGCCCGGACCCAACGAAGTGCTGGTTCGTGTGTACGCCTCGGGGGTGAATCCCACCGACGTGAAAGCGCGGGCAAAGGGCCAGGGACTCGATCGTCTCGGCTGGATCATTCCGCACAACGACGGCGCGGGTGTCGTGGAGGCGGTGGGACCCGGTGTGGACGGCGGGCGCGTGGGGCAGCGTGTGTGGACCTACGGTGCGACGGGAAGCCGCTCCACCGGCACATGCGCCGAGTACACGCTGCTGCCCGCGGAGCAGGCCGTCCCCCTGCCGGACGCCGCCGACTTCGCCGCGGGTGCCTGCATGGGCATTCCCGCGATGACCGCGCACTTCGGGGTATTTGGTGGCGGGCCGGTGCGCTCGAAGACGCTTCTCGTGCACGGCGGTGCGGGTGGTGTGGGCTATTACGCGGTACAGTGGGTGGCCTGGGGCAGGGCGACCGTCATCGCCACGGTCAGCTCACCCGAGAAAGAAGCCCTCGCGCGGGCGGCCGGTGCCCATCACGTTATCACCTATACCGCCCAGGATGTTGCCGCACGCGTTCGCCAGCTTACAGACGGCGCCGGGGTTGATCGGGTCGTGGACGTCGCCTTCGGGCGAAACTTGAGAGTGAACATCGATTCGCTTGCTCCCGGCGGGAGCATTGCAAGCTACGGATCGGATGCCGAGCGCGAGCCCGTCTTCCCGTTCTATGAGCTCCTCTACAAGAACATACGGGTCCACCCGTTCCTGGTATTTCTGCTCTCACCGGAAGAGAAACGGCAGGCCATCGCCGACATCACCACGACGTTGCGGGACGGCAACCTCAAGCATCACATTGCCCATCGTTTCCCGCTCGAGAAGACGGCCGAGGCGCACGAGATGCTCGAGGAGGGCCGCCTCGCCGGCGG
>CAYOFA010000015.1:23157-25011 GCA_964402885.1 uncultured Spirochaetaceae bacterium | reverse complement strand
TCACCGACGCCGCTTCACCCGCCGCAGAAGCTGGAATGCGACCGACGTCGTTCGGGGGTAGATCCGGTAGGCGGTCTCGCGGATCCGCGGCATGTGGGGGACCACCATGACCCGCGCGGCGGCAAATGCAAGCAGCAGTGCCAGAATGAGCGCCATGAAGAGAAAGAGCCCCGCCGGGCCGATGGCCGACATAAACAGGCTCGCGGCGAAGGGGCCGAGGGCGCTTCCCACGCCATAGTAGACCACGATGGCCCCGGCGGCCTGCACCATCTGATCCGGAGTAAGCTGATCGTTTGCCAGGGCAATGCACAGCGAGTAGAGCGGCATGCCGAAGCCGCCGAAGATGAACATCAGGAGATACAGCGACGGCCCGGTTGACCGGAACAGACCGATGATCGCCGCGGCTGCAAAGGCGACTGCCACGCTCCAGAGGATTGCCCGGCGACGATCCTTGCGGTCGGATATCCAGCCGAGCGGCCACTGCATCGCCAGGGTGCCGAGCGAGACCAGAAGCATCAGCAGTCCGACTTCTCCGTCGGCGAGCCCCAGACGCTGTCCGAAACGCGGCGCGAGGCTCCATGTCGCGCCGGTGATGAGCCCGCTGACCATCGTGCCGAAGCCGGCGAGGGGGGAGCGGAGGAAGGTCTTGAAGAGCTCCGGAGGCGCGCGGCGGGTCTGTGCCTCCCCGGTTACCCGCATCAGCGCCACCGGCACGAGGCAGAAGGAAATCAGCACGGTGGTAATGCCGAACAGTTCGTAGCGCGCGGGAGAAAAGGCGCCGAGCAGCGGCTGGCCGGCCCCCATGGAACCGAGATACACCACGCTGTAGATGCTCAGGATGCGCCCCCGGTTGTAGCTCGTGCTCGAGACATTGAGCCAGCTTTCCACCACCACGAGCATCACCGAAAGGCAGAGGCCGGTTGCGGCGCGAAACACCACCCACATCACCGGGTTGATCCAGAGGATATGGGCGATGGCTGACGCCGAGCCGATGGAGGCGAAGGCCGCAAATGCGCGCACGTAGCCGACGCTTCGGATGAACCGGGGCGCGAGCAGAGACCCCGCGACGAGGCCCACGTAGTTCGCCGACATGATGAGGCCGATCATCGTGTCGGAGAACCCCTCGAGGCCGGCCCGCAACGACACCGCCGACCCCTGCAGGGCGGTCCCCGTCCCCATGAGAAAGACCGAGATCATGATGGCGGAGACTGTCGTCACCGGTCGCCAGTCGTCGGGCATACCGCGAGCCTATCCGTCTTTGGCGTTCTCTGGAATCTCGAGGAAAGAGACGAGGACCCCCTCGAGCACGTCGTCTATGTTCTTGTACGGCGACATGCGCACCCTGTAGGGCGCGCCGGACTTGGTGCGGATCACTCGCTCCTTCTGTCGGGCCCGGCGTATCACATCGTCCATGTCGTCTATGAACTCGTCGTAGACCAGATTATGGTTGATCTGGCCGATGTGCCGGTTCACGTCGGTGTCGATGATGCTGATGAGCGCGGTTACCGCCTGGGTGAAGCGTTTGATTCGAAGCTGGTTGTCGACGAATACGATGGGAATGTCGAGGCTGTCGAGGAAGTTCTTCATCTCGGCGTTGCTGCGGGCGAGCTCCTCGTTCTTCGTCTGCAGCTCGTTGTTTACGGTAGTCAGCTCCTCGTTGAGGCTCTGCATCTCCTCTTTCGAGCTTTCGAGCTCTTCGTTGGAGCTCTGAAGCTCCTCGTTGGTCGATTGGTACTCTTCGAGACTGCTCTTGAGCTCCTCGTTCGTAGTTTCGAGCTCCTCGACCGTCGTCTGCAGCCGTTCCCGGGTTGCCTGCAGCTCGCTTTCGAGGTGCCGGACCTGCTCGTCGGTCGC
>CAYOFA010000015.1:0-23057 GCA_964402885.1 uncultured Spirochaetaceae bacterium | reverse complement strand
GTTCCCGGGTTGCCTGCAGCTCGCTTTCGAGGTGCCGGACCTGCTCGTCGGTCGCGGAATCTCCGCCGTTCGCCCCCTCGGCCGCTCCCGTCTCACCGTCGCCGGCTCCGGATGGTTCCACGAGCGGCTCTTCGGTGAGCACCACCGCAAACAGATCGGGGCCGTTTTCGTTCTCTCTTACGGGCTCCACCGCGAGGTGTACGAGAGCGGGGCGACCTTCCTCCTCGAGGCGGATTCCCGTCCGCTCGACCGGCTGCTCGTCGCGGAAGGCCTCCCGCAACGCCTGGCTCAACGGCAGGCTGATGGCACCACGGGCCATCTCCACGATGTCCATGCGCGCCATCCCGGTGGCAAGCTCGAAATAGCGACCGGTTCTGCCATGGATGTAGACCACTTCGCGCTTGCGGTTCACGAATACCGTCGGCGGGGTGTGGCGGTTGAGGAGAAAGCGCTGGAGAACGCGCTCGGTCTGCGCGGGGGATGCGTGGCGTCTGACGCCGCGGGTGCCGTCATCGGTGCCCGTCCGGCCGATCGGAAACTCCACGCCGGTGCGCGCGTACACACCCGCGTCTGCCGACTTCGCCCGGTAGAAGCGGGCGTCGCCGGGGAGGGATGCAAAGAGATCGGGGTAGTTCCCGATGGTTTCCGAGGATCCGAGCAAGAGGAATCCGCCGGGGTTGAGACTGTAATGAAAGAGCGGCACGAGCCGCTTCTGGACCTCGGGCTTGAGGTAGATCATGAGGTTTCGACAGGAGAGGAGATCGAGGCGGGTGAACGGCGGATCCTTTATGACGTCCTGGGTGGAGAAGACGATCATGTTCCGCACCGACTGTACGACCTCGTAGCTGTCACCGTTTCGGGTGAAATAGCGATGCGTGCGCTGCTCACCGAGGTCGGCCTGAATGGCGGCCGGAAAGACACCGCGACGTGCCCGTTCGATCGCGTCCTCGTCGATATCCGTGGCGAAAATGTTCACAGGAGTAGTGCTGCCGGCGTCGTCGAGGAACTCTCTGATGGTGATGGCCATCGAGTATGCTTCCTCGCCGGACGCACAGCCGGGAATCCACACGCGGATCGGCTCGTCCGCTGCGCGGTCGCGCACGAGCTCGGGCAGAACGCTCCGCTTCAGCTTCTCGAACGCTTCCGGTTCGCGGAAGAATCCGGTTACGCCGATAATGAGGTCCCGAAAGAGAAGATCCACCTCCCGTGGCGAGTTTCGCAGATAGCGAATGTAGTCCTCGAGTGCATCTATCTTGTGAACGTCGAGCCGCCGCTTCAGCCGTCGCTGAACGGTCGACTCCTTGTATGCGGAGAAGTCGTGGCCGACCTGCTGACGGAGGATGACAAAGATCTTGTTCATCTGTTTGTCGAACTCTTCCTCGATTTGCTGCTCGTTCTCGCGTCGCTTCGCAAAGTGATCCGCGTAATCGAGGAGCTCCGTCGCGAGGCCCTTCGGGGTGGAGACGTAGTCTACGACACCATTGTCGATGGCGGTCTTGGGCATTCCCGGGAAGGCGGCCGACTCCGGTGACTGCGCCATGGTAAGACCGAGATGGGCTTTTATCTCCTGCAGTCCGAGCGAGCCGTCGGTACCCGTGCCCGACATGACGATGCCGACGGCATGATCCCCGGCGTCGTGCGCCAGCGTGCGGAAGAAGCTGTCGATGGGAAGCCATGGGCGCTGCTCCTGTCGGGGCATAACGTGAAGTGCCCCGTTCATGAGCGCCAGCTCGGCGTCCGGTGGAATCACGTAAATCCGATTTGCCTCCACCTGCTTTCCGTCCTCCGCGTGCTCCGCGGGAATGGAGGTGTGCCGAGAGATGAGTTCTGGCAGGGTGCTGGTGTGGTCGGGGGAGAGATGGATGACTACCACGAACGCCACGCCCGGATTCTTCGGTATGTCCTCGAAGAACGCACTGAGGGTATCAACGGCACCAGCCGAGGCACCGATGCCGACGATAAGGAGGGCGGACTCCTCCTTGCGATCTTTAGATTTCGCCACGGGACATGACTCCTATTGCGCGGGCGGTATGCACTACCCTCTATTGTAGCGGAACGGTGATATCGTGGCGAACCCCGTCGGAAGACTCGGTGCGCCATTCGCCACCGAGCTCGTCGACGAACTGTTCTACGAGCAGTGAGCCGACGGATTGACCTGCTCCGGTATCCGATCGGGGCTCGGCCCGGGCCATTCCCTCCCCGTTGTCGGCCACGGTGAGCTGGAGGGACCGTTCCGAGACTGCCAGCGAAACCCGGATCATCCCGCTGCCGTTGTCCGGAAACGCGTGTTGCGTCGCGTTGGTGAGGAGCTCGTTCACGACCAGATTCAGTTGAGCGGCTTTGTGCGCCTCGACGGTGACTATCCGCCGCGGGGTGGGATCGAAGGTGATATCAAGGTGAGGGGCGAGGGAGGCGGAGAACTGGTCGATGAAGTTCTGAAGCGCTGCCACCAGATCGACATGCTCCACGTCGGTCGCGGCCTCGTGGAGGGCGGTGTGTACTCGCGCGACATTTCGCACCCGCGCCGCCATGCGCTTCAGTACCGGGTCGTTCTCGTGGCCGCGTCGTTCGAGCTCGATGATGCTCGCAAGAACCTGAAGGTTGTTCTTGACACGGTGGCTCATCTCCCCCAGCAGCCGGCGATAGTATCGCAGCGACCGATCCTGCTCCTCTTCGCGGAGTTTTCGGTCGGTCACATCCGACATCGCAACAAGCACCGGGGCGTCCGCCGTTCCGGTTCGGCCATCCGAGAGTCTCATGTACAGCTCGATAAAGGTCGGCCCCGTCGAAGTGTCCCTCGTCGACACCGTAAGAGGTCCGGCAGTTCCTGCCGTGCGGGCCTGCTCTATGGCCCGCGTTGCACGTGCGGCGTCGTCGGAGTCGAGGAAAGAACTGATACTCCGTGACGACCATCCGCGGGGCTCCACGCCCAGCAAGGTCGCCGCGCTCTCGTTTGCCTGCGTGATGCGGCCCGACCGCTCGACAAGGAGATAGGCGATCGGCGACCAGTGGAACAGCCCGTAGTATCGATCCCGCTCCGCCTCCGCCGCTTCCCGGGCCTGCTCCGCGTCGTTTCGCGCCCTCATCAGGTCCTCGTTCTGCAATTCGAGCTCGATCTGATGAATGCGAAGCTCTTCGATGAGATTCTCGGGCGGGACGTCTGTTTCACGATCGGGCTGTCCGCGCCGGCTATAAAGTTCCACCGCCCGATCGCGATACGGTCGTTCTGCCGACTGTGTCATATCCAAAAGGTGTCGGCCCCGCGGTCTCGAAGTCAACCGCGTATCGGCGTCAACTGCGCGAATCGGATGCGCGAATGGGAGCCGTGATGGTGTGAACCACGCCTTCATCCGAGGCGAAATCCCATGTTCCGCCGAGCTCGTCGACGAGTTGCAGCACCAGCTGCGTTCCCACCCCGCCGGACTCGCCCGGCTTCATCGAGCCGTCCATGCCGACGCCGTTGTCGGTTACCACGAGCTGCAGCGAATCGCCGGATTGCGAAAGGGCCACGGTGATCTTCCCCGCACGACCGTCGGAAAACGCGTGTTGCATGGCGTTGCTGAGGAGCTCGTTCAGCGCCAGACTGAGGGCGAGGGCCCGCCGGGAATCCATCTGGATCTCGACATCGGGGCCGTCAAAGGCAATGTGAACATGAGCCGCGAGACTCTTTCCGAACTCCTGCACGAAATGCCGGAGCGTGGCCGCCACGCCCACCTCGTCGACATCGGTCGAGCCTTCGTAGAGGGCGTTGTGCACGCGTGAGACGTTGCGCACGCGCTGGGAAATGCGGTCGAGGGCGGGGCTGCCCTCTTCGCGCGCACGCTCGAAATCAATGATCGTGGAGAGAATCATGAGATTGTTTTTGACCCGATGGTTCATTTCCCGCAGCAGACGGCGGTAGTAGTCCGCGGCATGAGTCTGCTCACTTTCGCGAAGCTGCCGGTCGGTGACGTCGGAGAGACCGACGAGGTAGGCCGGCTCCTCATCCCCGTCCGTGTCATCGCGAGCGTGCGGCCAGCGACTGACGCTCACCTCGACGAAGTAGGAAGTTTCCTGCGTGACGTTCATCGGGAGTGTCGGGCGCCGGGCGGGCAGGTCTTCCCCTGCGCGATTTATGGCCTCTTCGAGTTTCCACCGATCGCCGGAGTCGAAATATGAGCCCAGAGACCGACCCTCCAGCCCGGAACGGGCTGTTTCCAGCAGATCGACGGCGCGAAAGTTGGCCCGGCGGATGCGGCCCTTTTTGTCGAGCACGAAGTACGCGATCGGCGCCGCGTCGAAGAGCGTTGCGTACTGATCGCGAGCAAGCTCCGCGTCGTCCCGGGCCTTCTTCAGGTCGGCATTCTGAAGCTCGAGCTCGATCTGATGCACGCGCAGTTCCTGCACGAGCTGCTCCGTGTCCATGCCGTGCGGCGTGTCGTCGCGCTGAGCGCGTCGCTCATAGAGTTCCCGCGCGCGCTGTCTGTAGTCCTGGGTTTCGTCTTCAGTCATGGGCGTACCCTCGGTGGGCCGTTTCGGACGCCTCATAGTAGCACGGGACTCGCCATCTGCGGCAACACATGAACGATACCGGTGGATCGTAGGGGCTCGAAATGACTATCTTTGCGCGCATGGCAGCAATCATGGAGATATCCGGGCTCAGCAAGCGCTTCGGATCCGTCCGGGCGGTGGACGACATCAGCTTTTCCATCGAGGAAGGCATCTGTTTCGGTCTCCTCGGGCCGAACGGTGCAGGCAAGACCACGACCATCGAGATGATGGAGGGGATTCTGCAGCCGAGCGCCGGCGACATCCTCTATCGGGGGAACCCCATAGACCAGCGCTTCAAAGAGCGCGTCGGGATACAGTTTCAGAGCACGGCACTTCCGGAGTTCATCACGGTCCGCGAAACGCTCGAGCTCTTCAGTGCCTTCTATCCCCGCCCGCGCTCGATAGAGGAGGTGATCGAGATCTGCTCGCTTGGAGAGTTTGCCGACCGCGACAATCGCAAGCTCTCCGGCGGCCAGCGACAGCGACTGCTGCTCGGCATTGCCATCATCCCCTTTCCGGACATCGTCTTCCTCGACGAGCCGACGACGGGACTCGATCCGCAGGCGCGGCGAAACTTCTGGTCCCTCATCGAGCGGATCCGGGCCGAGAAGACCACCGTCGTGTTGACGACCCATTACATGGACGAAGCGGAGATTCTCTGTGACGAGGTGGCCATCATGGACCACGGGCACATGCTCGAGCAGGATAACCCGGCGCGGCTGCTCGAGAAGCACTTCGACGGCGCGGTGGTGACGATTCCCCACCGCGAGGGGCTCACGCGCCTGCCCGCGGGAGCGCGCGAGGTGGACGGCCACGTGGAGATCGTCTCCGACAATCTGGATCGCACGGTAAAAGAGCTTCTCGAGACGCACTCCGACCTCGACGGGTTGAACATTCACCGACCCGATCTCGAGGATCTATTCATCAAACTGACCGGCAGCTCCCTTCGAGCCTGAGGAGACCTATGCGCACGTTCTGGGCAATGTTCAAAGCCCGCACGATGGAGTTCGTGCGGGACCGCGGTACCTTTCTGTGGAATGTTCTCTTCCCCGTCGTGCTGGTGTTCGGCTTTGCCTTCGCCTTCTCGGGGCAGAACACGACCGCCTTCAAGGTGGGCGTTCTGGGGCAGCCGAGCACGGACCTCTCCTTTATGGAGATCGAGGAGATCGAGTTCGTCCGCTACGGACCGGGAGCGGACACCGCCGGAGAGCGGGCGGTGGACACCGACGCGGCGGTGGAGCGGCTGCGTCGCCACGAGCTCGACATGGTGATCGACTTCACCGAGAAGGCCTACTACATAAACGAGGAAGCCACGACCGGACCGCTGCTTCGAAGGCTGTTCGAGGCCGAGGTGTCGAGCGCTGCACGCGGGCAGGAGGCCGGCGGGGAAGCGGCCGGCGGTGCCGGCCCGGCGGCCTTCACTCGCCAGGCCGTTTCCGGCGAGCCAATACGCTACGTCGACTGGCTCGTTCCCGGTGTCATCGGCATGAACATGATGTTCAGCTGCCTGTTCGGGATCGGCTTCGTCATCGTGCGCTACCGCAAGAACGGCGTTCTCAAGCGATTCAAGGCGACGCCGGTGTCGGCGCTGAACTTCGTGACCGCCCAGGCTGCGAGCCGCCTCGTGATCGTCGTCATCACGTCCATCGTCGTGTATGCCGGAACCAATGTCTTCCTCGGCTTCATGATGAACGGCTCCTACCTGAACCTGCTCCTCGTGACCACCCTGGCAATCATCTCGATGATCTCGATCGGACTCGTGTTCGCCTCCCGTCTCAAGAGCGAGGAGCTCGCGAGCGGACTGCTGAACCTGGTGACCTTTCCGATGCTGATCTTCTCCGGCGTCTTCTTCTCCCTCGAAGGCTCGCCGCAGATACTTCAGAGCTTCTCCCGGGTGCTGCCGCTCACCCACTTCGTGGAGGCCTCGCGCGCGGTCATGCTCGACGGGGCCGGATTCCTCGAGATCGCGCCACATCTGCTCTTTCTCGCCGCGGTGAGTGCCGTGCTGCTGTTCCTTTCCTCGTTGATGTTCCGCTGGGAGTAGCTGGCGAAGCACCCGCGGCGCCGGCGTTTAGAGGCCGAGCGCCTCACGCACCGCAGGCTCTCCGGGGCGGCCGTCCACGGTGCGAACACCGTCGAGCCACTCGCCGAGAATCTCCGGGTTCTCCTGCAGCCATGCTGTTGCCGCCGCTCGCGGCTCAGTGCCCTCGCTGATGTCCTTCATAATCTCGTTCTCCATGGCAAGGGTGAACTGCAGATTGTCGAAGAACTGTGCGAGATTCGGGTTGTTGTCGAGAAAGCCCGCCCTGGCATTCGTGTAGACCGTTGCGGCGCCGTAGTCGGGGCCGAAGTAGTCATCGCCGCCCTCGAGGTAGGTCATGTCGATGTTGGTGTTCATGGGGTGGGGTTCCCATCCGAGGAAGACGATGGGCTCCTCACGCGGTACGCGGCTCCTGACCTCGGCAAGCATACCGGCTTCGCTCGAGGGGACGACCTCGAAGTCTCCCAGGCCGAACGCGTCTTCGTCGATCATCTTCTGGATAAGCTGATTCCCGTCGTTTCCGGCCTCTATACCGTGGATCTTATACTCGAGCTCCTCGCCGAAGTCGGCGATGTCACCGAAACTCGTAAGGCCCTGCTCTGCAAGATATGAGGGAACGGCAAGCGTGTACTTGGCACCCTCGAGGTTTACGCTGACGTTCTCCACCGAGCCCTCCTCGAAGTGCGGTTCTGCGATAGAGGCCATGGAGGGATACCAGTATCCGAGGAAAATGTCCGCGTCGTCGGCCGCCATGCCCTCGTATGCCACGGGCACCGAGACCGTCTCGGATGTGGTCGAGTAGCCGAGTCCCTCGAGAACGAGGCGGGTCGTTGCCGTCGTGGCCTCGATATCGAGCCATCCGACTTCGACGAACTCGACTACCGTTGCAGTATCCATCGGCTCATCGGTTTCGCTTTCAGCCGAGGTCCCGGTCTGCTCGGTCTGCCCGCTCTGGCTGCCGGAGCCGGACTGTTCCTGCTCGCCGGATGCAAGCGCAAAGGTGATCGGAACCAACAGCACAAGGGCTGCGATAAGGCCTTTCTTGAGTAGTGTGTTCATACTATCCTCCTGTGATAAAGATAGACTACTAAATAAACCGGGGCATAGCAACCGGAATAGCGCAGGATTTTGCATTTACTACGTTCTTTATGTTCCCTGCCCCCGAGCCTCGCATAACGGCGATACCCCGCATATGCCGCCGAAACACCCTATGATAAGCCGCCACATATGCCCCGCTTGCCGTTTTCGCCGGAGAACGGTATACTCTGATTCCTCGCAAACAAAAAGTTCGACCACAATAGAAACGCAGGAGGTGTGTGTATGAGCGAGCGCTATCTCGAGGGACGTGTAGCCATGGTAACGGGAGGGGCGTCGGGAATGGGACGGGCAATGGCCTTCGCATTTGCGGCTGCCGGTGCAAACGTGGGGATCGGATCACTGCTCGGAGACAGCTCGGCCAGAACGGCGGAGGGTGAGCTGGTGAACCGACCGGGGCGGGAGGAGCTTGAGAAGACCAAAGCGGACATCGAGGCTTTCGGCGTGAAGTGTGTCGCCTCGGACCTCGACGTGTGCTCGGTGGACAGCGTGAAGGCGTTTCACGCCGCAGTCCGTGAGGGCCTCGGAGAGGTTGATATCCTCGCCAATGCCGCCGGCATCACGGCGGAGCATCCGGTCACGGGACACAGTGAAGAACTGTGGCTGAAAGTCTTCGACGTAAACATCAATGGGGTATTCCGTACGACCCGGGAAGTCCTGCCGGGGATGATCGAACGTCGATGGGGCCGCGTGATCAGCATCGCCTCCACCGCGGCAAGTGTGGGTGCTGCCTACTCACCCGCCTATTGCGGGAGCAAGGCCGCGGTTGTCGGATTTACCAAAGCGGTCGCTCAGGAAGGTGCGGAGGCACTCGTGACGGCCAACACGATCAGCCCGGGCTGGGTGGAGACGACGTTCGGCACGGAATGGCTCTCGGATATCGCGGAGAAGCAGATGCACACCAAAGGCGATCTTTTCATTCAGCAGCAGAAGGCCGAGAACCCGCAGAAGCGGATGATTCAGCCCGTCGAGATCGGTGCAACCGCGGCGTACCTCTGTCGCGATGAGGCAATAGGCATCACCGGCCAGGACATCACCATCTCTGCCGGATCGGCATGGTAGGAGAGACGCGTATGGACCAGGTGTTGAAGCCAAACGAAACGAAACACATGTACATCGACGGCGAGTGGGTCCCGGCCGCCTCCGGCGAGACACGAACCATCATCTATCCCTTCGACCAGCGCCATATCGCAACGGTTGCCGAAGGCGACGTGGCGGACGCCCGCCGCGCCATCGCGGCGGCACGGCGTGCCTTCGACGAGGGCACGTGGGCCCGGACGCCGGCCGCCGAGCGCGGACGACTGGTCGGCGTCTTGGCGGATCTTATCGAGCGCGACGCGGAGGAGCTCGCCGCCCTCGAGAGCTGGGACACGGCAAAGACCATGGAGGAGAGCCGGTGGGACATGGCCGACATCGCCGGGATCTTTCGCTACTACGCGGGCCTCGCCGACAAGGACGCCGGAGAGATCATCGCCTCACCGATCCCGAACACCACCTCGCGCGTCGTCAGAGAGCCCGTCGGCGTGTGCGGCCAGATATCGCCCTGGAATTATCCGCTGTTGCAGGCATCCTGGAAGATGGCGCCGGCCCTCGCCGCCGGCTGCACCATCGTCATGAAGCCGAGCGAGGACACGCCGCTTACCACCATCAAGGTGACGGAGCTTGCCGAGGAGGCGGGCTTTCCCGCCGGCGTGGTCAACCTGGTGCTCGGTCCCGGGCCCACCGTCGGGAATGAGCTCGCGGTACACCACGACGTGGACCTCATAAGCTTCACCGGCGGCATCGAGACGGGACGAAAGATCATGACCGCCGCCACCGGGAACGTGAAGCGCATCGCCTTCGAGCTCGGGGGAAAGAACCCGAACATCATCTTTGCCGACACCGATTTCGAGCTTGCCGTCGACTACGTGCTCAACGGGATCTTCTTCCATGCCGGACAGGTGTGCTCGGCGGGGTCGCGGCTGCTCGTGGAGCGCAGTATGCACGACAGGCTCGTCGATGCGGTCATCGAGCGGGCGAAGCACATACGCCTCGGCGACGCCTTCGATCCGGCGACCGAAATGGGGCCCCTCATCTCGGAGGCGCATCGGGCCAAGGTGGAGCGCTACGTGGAAATCGGCAAGGGCGAGGGTGCGAAGCTCGTTCTCGGCGGAGCCCGTCCAGACGTGCCCGAGCTCGATAAGGGCTTCTTCTATCTGCCCACCATCTTCACGGGATGCACGACCGAAATGCGCATCGTGCAGGAGGAAGTATTCGGACCGGTGCTGACGGTGGAGAGCTTCGATACCGAGGAGGAGGCGATTCGCCTTGCCAACGACACCACCTACGGGCTCTCCGGCGCCGTGTGGACGCAGGATCAGAACCGCGCCGAGCGAGTGGCGGCCGCGCTCCGGATGGGCACCGTGTGGATAAACGATTTCAACATATACTTCGCTCAGGCCCCCTGGGGCGGATACAAGCAGTCCGGCATCGGCCGGGAGCTTGGAAGCCCCGGGCTCGAGGAGTACACTGAGACCAAGCACATCTTCCAGAATCACGCGACCGAAGCGGCAAACTGGTTCGGCGCGAGTTGAGATAGCGATACCCGACGGAGGCGTATGAGTACTGCTCGTACTACCATCGGCGCGATCATGGTGTCGGTCGTGTTGCTGGGGGCGAGCAGCGCCCTCCAGAGCACGGTCGTCGCCCTGCGCGCCGGCATTCTCGGATTCTCCGACACTACTATCGGCCTCATCATCTCCGCATACTTTCTGGGCTTCATCGGCGGATCGTTTCTCGTGGTGGGTTTCGTGCGATCGGTCGGCTACGTGCGGACGTTCGCAGCGCTTGCAGCCCTTGCCGCCGCCGCGGTGCTCGCGCACACCATCGTGCAGCTTCCCCTGGCGTGGTTCGTTTTTCGGGCGGTGCACGGGTTCGCGCTCGCCGGTGTGCTCGTGGTGGTGGAAAGCTGGCTCAACGGATGCTCCTCCACGTATAACCGCGGCCGGGTTCTTTCGGTCTACAGCCTGGTCTACCTTGCGGCGATGGGCGGCGGGCAGCCGCTTCTGGGAGTATTCTCCGCCTCCCGGTTCGAGATCTTCGCGGTCGTCAGCATGCTGATGTCATTGAGCCTCATACCGATAAGCCTGGTGCAGGTGACCGGCACGCCAGAGGTGGACCGCGAGCCTGTGCATCCGGCACGAACGTTTCGTCGCTCACCGCTGGCGGCGGTCGGTGTGTTCGTCAGCGGCGCGACGACGGAGGCGTTGTGGGGGCTTGCGCCTCGCTACGCACAGCAGATCGATCTCCCGGAGGCGGCCATCGGCTCGTTCATGCTCGCCATCTCGGTAGGCGCGCTCGCGCTGCAGTGGCCCCTCGGCTGGTTCTCAGACCGTCGGGACAGGCGCTACGCGATTCTCATTGCCGCCGGCGCCGCCGCGGTGGCTGCGGCGGTGTTTGCCGGCAGCGGCGCCGGACCGCACGTCTTTGCCCTCGCGTTCCTCCTCGGTGCCTTCGTCATGCCGCTGTACTCACTGTGCATCGCGCTCATGAACGACGAGCTCACCCCCGGTGAGATGGTGGGGGCGGCGAGCGCCCTCGTGCTCTTCTACGGCATCGGTTCGGCCATCGGCCCGTACCTGGCGAGCCTCGCGATGTCCGCCTTCGGCAGGGGAGGGCTGTTCCTCTATCTCTCTATTCTCCTCGGTGCGTTCTTCCTGTACAGCCTCGCGCGGTTGCAGCTCGTGCCACGACTACCGCGGCGTCACCGGGAGCGATATCATTCCTATCCGCGAACGACCTTTGCGGCGTTCGACCTGCTGAGAAAGCGGGCGGCACGCAGGGCACGCCCGTCCGACACTGATACCGGCTGAAGTGCGTTGTTCAAGACGGTGCAGTATGGTAGCGTAGCCCATAAGCCAGTGAAGGAGAGGAAGCGATGATAAGCAAGAAGATTGAGGATGCGTTGAACCTGCAGATGAACCGTGAGTTCTTCAACGCCCGGCTCTACTACGCGATGGCCGGATATTTTGATTCACTGAATATGCCCGGGGCGACCCTATGGATGGAGAAGCAGGCCGAGGAGGAAAACGGCCACGCACTGCGCTTCTACGCGCACATAAAGGAGCGCGGCGGCCGCGTCGTCGTCTCCGAGCTCTCCGCCCCGCCGGTCGACTGGGATTCTCCCCTGGCAGCCTTCGAAGCCGCCTACGAGCATGAGTGCCGCGTATCGCGGGAGATGGACGAGCACTGGGAGCTGGCCGAAGCGGAGAAAGACAACGCGACCAAGGTCTTCCTGCACTGGTTCATTGAGGAGCAGGTCGAAGAGGAGTCGTCGGTCGACGAGATCGTGCAGCAGCTCAAGCGCGTCGGCGATGCGCCGAACGGCCTGTTCATGATCGATCGAATGCTTGCCGGCCGGGGGTCCTGACCCCGCAACCGGCAGACGGCAAGGAGGCATAGAGATGCAACTGAAGCACAAACAGATCCCCGTTGAGTTCATCCAGCGGCTGCCGGAAGGCATGAAACTGGTCACCAGACACGGTAAGCAGTTTCTGGTCGTGGATGAGGTCTACGGCCCGAACGGCGAGAGCCTGATGAGCGAGAACGTGCGCATCCACGGTGAGCGGGCCATTGAGCTCCAGGTCACCGTCGGAAACTCCGAGGGCATGTTCTTCGTTGATTCCTACTGGGGCAGCCATGCAAAGCTCTACAGCTTTCTGGTCGACGCCGCCTCGAAGGATACCCTGGTTACGGCAAAGGTGCCGCACACCGACACGAGTCTGATGGTTGAACGCGCGTGCGATATCGAGGGCTGTACGTCGAATCAGTCGATACAGCTCAACCTGCCGGGCGGGCGCAACAGGATCTACGTCTGTGCGCGGCTCGGATGCCCGGGGCACGACCTGGAGATCCCCGACATGCCCGAGCCGGTCTCCGAGACGGTGAGCAGTATCAATTTCTTCGGCGCCGGCAGCATCGACGACCACTGGTTCGACGAGGTGTGATGCAGATACAGGCCCTCCGCGAGGGCCTGCGCGGTCGCGGGTTCGAGCTGGGCGCGGTGGTCGTGACCGGGGTCGGATTCGTCATCGTGGGCCTGAGTTTTCTCTACATCGGGGCGGCGTCGCTGTTCTGGGTGACCTACGTGCTTGCCCGCTACCGCTGGGACAACGACGTGTTCTCCCGGTGGGGCTTTCGCCGTGAGGGCTTCCGGGAGGCGGCGAAGCTGTCTCTGCCCTTCGCCGCTGCCGCCGCGGCGTTCTCCATCACCTATGCTCTGATCTGGGGTGATCCGGTACTCAACGCCCATTTCCCGCTTCTGCTCGTGCTCTATCCGCCGTGGGGCGTCGTACAGCAGTTCCTGGTCGTCGCCCTGATAGCCGAAAACCTCGTTGCCGTGGGCCGGGGGCGGATCAGCGAGCCGCTCGCCGTGGTTCTTACCGCCTGCGGATTCGCGGCCATACACGTCCACGATTACCGGCTTGTCGGGGCAACCTTCCTGCTGGGACTCGTGACGACGACGGTGTACTTTCGAACGAAGAACGTCTGGGTGCCCGGGATACTGCACGGATGGTTCGCGACACTGGTGTATTTTCTGGTGCTCGGCGAGGACCCCTGGGCGGAGCTTGTCCTCGGAGGCCTGCGGCTGTAAGCTGACAGTAGGCGCACCGAGGGGCGATCATCATGGCAGAGAGCCGCACCGATACGGGACAACAGAAGAGCGGGCCGGGCGACTGGCTCAGGCTCGACAACGCGGCCAAGATTTTCCCCGCCTCCTACTCCGACGCTTCACCGGAAGTCTACCGGGTGATGCTACGCTTCGATGCGCCCATCCGCCTTCCGGCGCTCGAGCGTGCCCTGGAACGAATCGCCCGGCGGACTCCGTACTACCAGGTGCATCTGCGGCGGGGGCTGTTCTGGTACTACCTCGAACGACACGACCGCGTGCCCGACGTGCACCTGTTGCCCGAAACGCCGGTGTCTCACATCGCCCTCGAGCGACGGGAGGAGCCGCTCTACCGCGTGGAGGCCCGTGACAGCCGCCTGGCAATCGACTTCTCGCACATACTTACAGACGGGTTCGGCGCGCTGCGCATGCTCGTGTCCCTCGGTGCGGAGTACCTGCGCGAGTGCGGCGTGAGCGTCCCGGGCAACGACTACCTTCTCGACCCCGATGAGGCCCCGAGCGAGGGCGAGTTCGAGGACGCCTACAAGGCTTACTATCGTCGCGGCCTTCCCGGCCCTGAGTCCCTCTCGCCCGCCTATCATCTGCCGGGCATTCGTGCCTGGCGCCGCTACCGCAGCATTACCGGCCGCGCGCCGGTCTCCGCGGTCAAGGCCACGGCGAAGGAGCGCGGGGCGAGTATCACCGAGTACCTGACCGCGGTATACATGTATGCCCTCTCGGAGGTGCATGCCCGGCAGCGCAGCTCGCGCATCAAGCCGCGACGGAGCGTCATCAGAGTCGAGGTGCCGGTGAACCTGCGGCGGTTCTATCCCTCGGAGACCATGCGCAATTTCTCGCTCTTCGTCATGCCGGAAATCGATCTCGGGCTCGGAGAGTATGAATTCGACGAGATCGTCCGGGCCGTGCATCACGCCATGCGCAGCCAGGTCGAGGAGAAGCAGCTGAGTCGCCAGATCTCGCGAAACGTTGCCGGCGAGCAGAATCCCGTCGTGCGTGCCATTCCCCTATTCATGAAGGACTGGTATCTTGCCTTCCTGCACGACCGCTACGGCGATAACCTCTATTCCGGTGTCATCTCCAACCTCGGTCCCGTGCGGATGCCGGCGGAGATGGAGGAGCACGTGAAGAGCGCGGGCTTCGTGCTGGGGCCCAATCCGATGCTGAAGAAGAACCTTGCCGTGGTGAGTCTCTCCGACGAGCTCTACATGACCTTCGGAAGCGTCATAGAGCGACGGGATCTCGAGCGGATTTTCTTTCGAACCCTCGTCGACCACGGCATACCCACGACCGTCACGGAGGCCGGCCTATGAAACCCTGTCCACACTGCGGCGTCCTCGTGGAGGACGGAAACTCACGCTGTCCGCTGTGCCTGACACCCCTCGACGGTGACGAGGGCCGGGAGAGCGGGGAGGGTGGAGCCGCGACCGGCGCCCGACGCGTGCCCCTCGACTCCCGGCCGCGATTCTGGCTGCTCGAGGTCTTGAGTCTTCTCGCCGCGGTCGGTGCAATCGTCGTCTTTGCGGCGGACTTCGCCTTCGGCTTCGCTCTGACCTGGTCGCCGATTCCGCTTTCGGCAATCATCTACCTGTGGATCGTCTCGGTGGTGGTGATAGGGCTCGGCCGGCGCGGAGTTCTCCTCGGGGTGGCCCTGACGGCCGCGACGCTGGCCTTCCTGCTGGTTCTCGACCTTCTCACCGACGGTGCTCCGTGGTTCATCACGCCGGCGCTGCCGCTCGTGTTGCTCGGGGCCCTGCTTTCGGGATTGCTCGTCTGGATCGGGCGGCGGCGCGGGGTGTCGACCCTCCCGGCGGTCGCCATGGTGCTCGTGGGCGGCGGGCTCGGCTCGCTCGGGGTGGAGCTCATCCTCGGTCTTTCCCGGGGTGGTCCCCTTCGGATCAGCTGGTCTGTCGTGGTCCTCGCCTGTGCGGTGTCCCTCGCCCTCGTCGTGCTCCTCGTTCACAGGAGGCTGCGCCTGCGGCATACCTCGCTCGAGCGCATCTTTCACATGTGACATGAAATGGAACTCGACGTGAAACTGAAACGATTGTTCGGGCGCAGGCCGCGCGTAGGTCTGAGCCTGGCCGGCGGCGGCGCCAAAGGCGTGGCGTATATCCCGTTTCTGCAGGCCCTCGAGGAGCTCGATGTGGATATCGCCGCCATATCGGGATCGAGCATCGGGGCGGCCATCGGCGGTCTCTACGCGGCCGGCCTCGGTCCCGCCGAGCTCGCGGGAGTTCTCGATTCCTTTCGCCCCGGTCATCTCCACGAAGTCTTTCGTATCAACTGGCACGGACACGGCCTCATAAGCGGCAAGAGCGTGCGGAAGTTCCTCGAGACCACACTTCCGGTAGCGCGCTTCGATCAGACGCGCATACCGCTGAAGGTCGTGGCCACCGACTACTGGCGCCGCGAGCAGGTCGTCTTCGACTCGGGCTCTCTCGTCGACGCCATCCAGGCGAGCACCGCCGTTCCTGCGGTCTTCGAGCCCCTGGTACTCGACGGCCGTGTCCTCGTCGACGGCTCCATCAAGAACACGCTCCCGTACGAGCTTCTGCGCGATGAGTGTGACTTCATCATCGGCCTCGACGTTTCGAACCGCGCGAAGGATCCCGATCGCACCGATCTGCCGCGCACCCTCGTGATGATTCTCAACACCTTCCGCATTCTCACCGACAGCAACACCGAGTACAAACTGCGCTACGACCCCGTCGACCTGTACTTCAGACTGAAGCTCCCGGACGTGGAAATGCTCGACTTCTACAAGTATCGGGAGATCTTCGACACGGTAGGGCCGGAGGTAGAGCGGTTCACGCGGGAGTTGTCGAAGAAGCTGGGACTCTAACCGCCTCGGGCGTCCTCCATCAAGGCGGAGAGAAGCTCATCCATTGCCACCGTCGCGATGGTCGTGGTCCGATCGCTCATTGCGTAGGGCAGAATCAGACTTCCGTTGTGGAGAAGGGATCCGCAACTGTAGACCACGTTCGGTACGTACCCCTCGCGTTCCGCGCCCTCCGCGGTGATCAACGGTTCCGCAAGGCGGCCGAGTACCTTCGTCGGGTCGTGGAGGTCGAGCAACGCAGCGCCGAGACTGTATGTGCGCATTGGCCCCACGCCGTGGGTGATCACGACCCATCCGGCCTCCGTCTCTATGGGGGAGCCGCAATTTCCGATCTTGACCGACTCCCAGGAGGCTTCCGGGCGCAGGATGACAGTCGGGTCGCTCCAGCTATGGGGGTCCTCGGAGAACATGATCAGGATGTTCTCGTTATCCTGCCGCGAAAGCATGACGTAGCGCCCGTCGATGCGCCGGGGAAAGAGGGCCATCCCTTTGTTCCGGACTGCGGAGCCGCCGAGTGTCATCACCCGAAAGTGCAGGAAGTCCTGCGTCTCTATGAGTTGCGGGGATATGCCCTGACCGTTGTACGCGGTGTAGGGTGCGTAGTATCGAGCCGATCCGTCGTCTTCGACGAAACGGACGAATCGGGCGTCCTCGATTCCGTTGCTCTCGTTCGAGGTGACCGGGAAGATAACCCGCTCATCCAATGATAGGGTAGGGTCGAAATCAATCGCGTAGATTACTTTCTTTTTCTTGTAGCGCGGATTGGGCTGAATCTCAGCCAGGTTCGCGAACCCGGTGGGAGGGTCGAGCTCGATCGTCCCGTCACCGCCAATGGTGCCCTGCCTGAACTCTATGGAGGAAATGTGGCCCTCACCCACGCTGCGGAGACTCATTACGAAACGCACTCCCCCCCTTGGAGGGGCGCCCGACTGATCCGGATGAAGAACTATTGATGGATTGAAGAGCGCAGCACATTCGAGGGAATACTCACCGGAGAACTGGGCGCCCAGGAGGAGCCTCCTCGTCCGGGAGAGAGAAGTATTGACCGCGATATGAGGCGCCACCCGATCGTAATTGGACTGGAGCGTTGACTCCAGGGCGCGGTGACGATCTGCGAACATGCGGGTAATCGCCTCCATTGAGCTCTGAACTTCCTCTTCGGACATCGCCATAGTACGGTCGACAATCGCGCCGATCTGTCCCTCGTCAGAGGGCAGAAAGGGGCGCAGAACGACGCGCTCGCAGCGGGGCTCGAGGGTGAACGGATGACGACGGATGGAAATCTTGCTCACTCCGGTGCTCCTTCTTCGATCGTGATAGGCAGGTCGGCCAGTTTCATTTCGGCCAGCGAGAGGTGAAAGGCGAGGGTCGACTCGGCCCCCTGGTTTTCGTTGACCCGATCCGTGTGCAGGCCGTCGGCGCACCCGCCGGTGCCCGGATCGTAGAGCGCCACACCGAGATCGTTTCGCCCGAGAAACCACTCGAACGAGCGTTGTGCCGTACTCCGCCACCTCGGGGCCCCGGTGGTGTGAAATGCCTCCAGCGAGGCAGAAACCATTGCCTGCGCCTCAACTGGCTGCTGGTCAAAGTCCGCCCGTTCGCCGCCGCGGGCGTAGAAGCCGTTGCTGCCGATGGGCCGGAAGTTTCCGGCGCGGGTTTCCTGCACCGAGTCCAGCCAGTCGAGTGTCTTGAGACCGATCTCCATCGCGCGGGCATGCGGCATCGAGCGGCCGCTGAGGATGAGGGCCTGAGAGAGACGAGGGTTCTCGTAGGTGGCCGTCTCCTCGAACCAGGGCCAATCATCGGTGGCGCACCGCTCCCACAACTGGACAAGACGGTCGGTCAACACGCGGCGTGTTTCGATCATCTGCTCCGCGTCGGGGTAGCGTCGCAGATAGTGATGGAGACCGATCAGTGTGAACGCCCACGCCCTGGGAGACGAGAGCGCTCCCGTCGCTTCGACTCCCTCTTCGAAGAGCCGCGCCGAAAGATGTCGGTGACCGGCGCTGCGAGCGCGGCCGGCCCCCACACCCAGTGCCCAAAGCGATCTGCCGTGGCTATCCTCGCTCCCTGTCTCTTCGAGCCACTCCCGGCCGAAACTCATGAAGTTTCGGAAACGACCGGTATCGCTCTTCATGGCGGCGAGAAGGTACGAAAGGTAGGTCGACTCCTGCTCCCGGAGTCTTGCTTCCGACGAGGTTGCTCCCGTGTCATCCAGCAGACAGCAGAGCAGGAACGCCCGGGCATTATCGTCGGTGCAGTATCCTTCCTGGAAGTCCGGCAGATCGAACTTGGCGTGCTGGAAAATCCCCGTTTGGTCACTCATTCGAAGGAGGTGGTCGAGCCGAAGCAGGGGAAGATCGTACGGCCTGCCGGCCAGGGTCCACTCGGCCAGAACCCGGCGGGATTCTACCGTGCGACCGGCCACGGCGTTCCTGAATGAGTCAAGATACTGGTCGGCGACCGCGGGCCAGATCATTTCACGACCCATCCGGTACGCCTCGTGCCTCGTCCGGTCGAGAAGCTCCGGGTTGTCGAGGTAGGCGATTACACCGGCAGCGATCGCCTGTGAATCCCGGAAGGGAACCAGAGTACCCCGGTCATCGGCGAGCAACTCCTGGGCGTGCCAGTAGGGGGTGGAAACAACCGCCTTTCCCGCGCCGAATACGTAGGCGAGTGTACCGGACGTTATTTGTGCTTCGTTGAGGTACGGCGTCAGGTAGACATCCGTGGCACCGATGAACTCCTTCAGCTCCTCGAGGGATACGAAGCGATTATAGAAGATCACATGATCACGCACCCCTGTCTCCTCGGCGAGCCGTTCCAACCCGAGGCGGTAGCTCTCTCCGGCGGTGGCAAGTAGATGCGGATGGGTGGCGCCAAGAATCAGGTACACGACGTTCGGATGCCGCGCAATGATCGCCGGCAGCGCCTCGATTACGTGCTCGATGCCCTTGCCCGGACCGAGGAGCCCGAACGTGAAGAGCACCTCCCGGCCCTCCACACCGAACTGGGTCTTGTAGCTCTCAGAATCGGCAAAAGGCATCTCCGGGATGCCATGGGCTATGAGGTCGATTTTTTCTTTCGGGGCACCATAGGTTCTGGCGAGAATCTCCCGGCCCTTCTCCGCCATCACGATCAGCCGATCGCTTCGCTGGATGAGCTCGTTCATGACGCTTCGTTGCGCGGGGTCGGGATCTCCCAGGATCGTATGGAGGGTCGTCACCACCGGCATACGGACCTCTTTCAGGAGCGCAATCAGATGGCTGCCGGCCTGGCCACCGTAGATCCCGAACTCGTGCTGTACGCTCAGAACATCAGCTTTGGAGAAGTTGAGCAGATCCGCCGCGCGCCTGTAGGAATCGAGATTCTGTTCGCTTAGCTGAAAGCGTACCCGACTCGGATAGTCATACCCCGCAGCCAGATCATTGACTGCACAGGAGTAGACGTCTGCAGCTGGTGAAGCGGCGGCGACCGCCTCACATATGTCGGAAGTGAAGGTCGCTATCCCGCAGAGCCGGGGAATGAATCCACCGAGAAACGCGATTCGCTTCACAGGCGTTCGTTCAATGAACCGTTTGGCATTGGAGCCTCCCAGGCGAATATACGGCTTTCTATCCGGGAAGATACTTTTTGCCCCGGCGAATCAGTATCTTACAGACAGAGCCGCGAGTTGAATCCTTCTTCCCACGACTTCCCGGGATCCGATCGACCAGAGGTTTCGACACCATCGATCAGGTTTATGTACTAGCCGATACCCGTCACATCAGCCACGGTTGGGGGCGGAAGGGAGACTCTCATGGAACATAACGAAAAGAGAACGCTGATCATAAATCGCGTTCTGGCATTTCTCGTCGGTGGACTGCTTGTCTTTGCAGTGATGAGCCTCACCGTCGTCAGGAGCGCAAACGCCGAAAAAGAGGAGCTCTCGAGCGCCCTTGATACCTCGAGGTTCGAGGCAGGCCGGCTTCTCGAGGACGCCAGGGCACAACTGTCGAGCGGAGACTACGATGAGGCTGTAGCTACCTTGACGTCACTGTTCGCGAATCAGCCGGGCTCACCTGAGGCAACAGAAGGCAAGGCGTTGCTCGCGAAGGTTGAGGGAGAAGCGGCAGCCGCTGACCAACAGTGGGAAGCCGCGCTTCCCGCTCTCAGAGAGCAGTGGACCGAGACGATGGCGGCGGAGCTTCGGGCAGAGTTCGAGGAAGACCGAGTCGAATTCGAAAACGAGCTGGAAGCAACCATCAATGAGGCGTGGGAGAAAGCGCGCCCCGGACTGCGAGCTGAGTGGAGTGAAGAACAGCAGTCCTAACGCGGAAAGCTTATAATATCCCTGAGGCCCGTCGCATGTCGGCGGGCCTTTTTCGTTCGCAGTGCCTCCGGGCGGTTCCGCACTTCCTTGCCGGCCGCACTTCCAGTGCCGTGGACTGACAGATCTGCCGGAACCGGGACTCGAACCCGGACGGGAGTTACCTCCCAGGGGGGCCAAGTCAGAGCTCCGGGGTGGCAGAACCTATGGTACTCGCTGCCTGGCGTCTCTGGTAGATCTCTTACTGGCCGGAAGTAGCATGCGCAACATGCTATTCCATTTGTTCGATTCAGTCACTCCGAGACGATATGAGGGAGTACCAGTCCGGCGTAGACCTGATAAAAGCGCCGCCGATCCCCAACGCGGACAGAATAGTGATGGACACCGGGGTGCCCCGCATGTCCGGATTGGACGTGACAAAGGCACTCAGGGAACGAGGCGTGACGATGCCGATTGTCGCTCTCACGGCGTACTCCAATCAAAGTGATGTGGACGCTCATCGCGAGGCGAGCATGAACGGATTTGTGTCCAAACCAGTCTCGGAAGACATTCTCATGGACGTGATTGAAAAGGTCCTGTCCGGCGAGAGCTGGGTAGCGTAGCGACGGGGTGGGGCGGAATTGAGACTCACCCGGCGGATCACTGACCGGTTGGGATTACCACGGGAGTTGTGATCCCGATCTTCGTCGCGACCGCGACATAGATGTCGGTGTCAATTTCCGGCGTCTCAATGGAGACAATGAGGCTGTACCGGGTTTTTTTGTTCGTGACTCTTGAGCTTGTCCCTCTGACGGTGTTCCTTAACAATTCGATCAACTCGGTCGGCGATTGCCGGGGGAACCACAAGAGCCTTGATGTCGTGAGCGAGGGCCCCATGACCAACACGAGCTTCATGCGCAGCGACCTGCAGAGCAATGGTGTAGAACTGCTCGGAGTTCTCATTGGTGTGAGAGCGGATGAGTGACTTGATCTGATCTGGGTAGCGTCCCGTCAAGTGGTGTAACTTCCCGCCTCCGGGACGCTGTGGTTAGGCCACTTCCTGCGCCTCCAACTGTTTCTCTGCCGGTATCGGGGCGAGCACCTTTGCCAGGCTCTCCTGGCTCATGTAGCGTCGGGTGAGGTGCCACTCTTCGGTCTGCTCAACTACCAGTGCACCGACCAATCGAATGATTGCCGCGTCGTTGGGGAAGATCCCAATGACGTTCGCGCGGCGCTTGATCTCCTTGTTCACTCGCTCGAGCGGATTCGTGCTTGCCAGCTGTCGCCAGTGCTCCTTGGGGAAGCCCATGAAGGCAAGCACGTCGGCTTCGGCGTCATCCATGAGCGTGGCGAGCTTGGGAAAGCGATCGCGCATTCTGTCGGCGGTCTCCCGCCATTGCGAGACAGCCTCTTCGTGTGAGGGCTGGACGAACGCAGTCCGGATCACGGCAGCGACCATCTGGTGCTGGTGCTTCGGCACGTGGGCCAGCGCGTTTCGCATGAAGTGCACACGACAGCGTTGCCAGGTGGCGCCGAAGACCTTCGCAGCGGCGTTCTTCAAGCCCTCGTGTGCGTCAGAGGTCACCAGCCGAACACCGGAAAGTCCACGCTTCGCCAGAGATCGCAAAAACTGCGTCCAGAAGGCTTCTGTTTCAGCAGGTCCGCAGGCAAGGCCAAGAACCTCTCTACGGCCTTCCTGGTTCACCCCTACGGCTACCACAGCGGCTCTGCTGACCACATGGCCGTCTTCACGGGACTTGAGGTAGGTGGCATCAAGCCACACGTAGGGCCACTCACCGCTCAGCTCGCGTTGGAGGAATGCGTTGACCCGCTCGTCGATCTCCCCACAGACCCGTGATACCTGGCTCTTGGAGATACCGCTCATTCCCAGCGCTTGCACCAGATCGTCGACTTTCCGGGTGCTGATGCCCTTCACGTAGGCTTCCTGTACGACCGCCACCAAGGCGTGTTCGCTCGCCTTGCGGGGCTCGAGAAACGACGGGAAATAGCTCCCGCTTCGCAGCTTGGGGATGCGCAGATCCATCCGCCCGAGCCGCGTCTCAAGCCGGCGGTCACGATACCCGTTTCGATGGGTCGTACGACTTTCGCTGCGTTCGTGAGGTCCGGCGCCAACATGCTGTTCGACCTCCATGTCCATCAGCCGCTGCAGTACCCACTGGCCGAGTTCACGGAACAAATCATCGTCTGCGTGCTTTTCAACGAGCTCCAGTAATGCCATGCTGTCATCTGCCACCGTGTTGCCTCCATGCTGCGTGATCTTGGTTCGATTCCACAGCATACCGGAGACGCACGGTGGTTTGTTATTCAAACCACCGAAATTACACCACGTATTGGGACACTACCCTGATCTGCAGTTGCCATCCTCTGTTCTCGGTTAACAAGCGCAGGACTCGGAGGTTTTGATCCTACCATTCGCGCTTCTCTTCTTCCACTTCTTTAGGTAGCTGCACGTCGTATTCCTCCGTTGCAGAAATTCTCGTAGGAACCGACATGCTTATCCGCGGGGCCGGTCGGCACATTTTGACTGAGACACCAGTCTCGGTAGAAAGAGTTCACCCGGGTAGACTCGTTCGTT
>CAYOFA010000014.1:32248-33773 GCA_964402885.1 uncultured Spirochaetaceae bacterium | reverse complement strand
GCCAGGGTATCGTCCCCTTCCTCAAGATCGCGAACGACACCACCCTCGCCATAAATCGAAGCGGTAAGCGCCGCGGCGCGACCTGCGCCTATCTGGAAACCTGGCACCTCGACATCGAGGACTTCCTTGACCTCAGGCGGAACACCGGCGACGACCGGCGGCGTACCCACGACATGAACACGGCGAACTGGATTCCCGATCTCTTCATGAAGCGCGTGCGCGAGGGCGGGAACTGGACGCTCTTCTCCCCCGAGGAAGTCTCCGATCTGCACGATCTCTACGGCCGCGCCTTCGAGGAGCGCTACACCTACTACGAGGCGGAGGCGCAGGCCGGGCGCATGAACAAGTACCGCGTCGTAGAGGCGGTGAAGCTCTGGCGGAAGATGCTCACCCGCCTCTTCGAGACCGGGCACCCCTGGATTACCTTCAAGGACCCGGCGAACATCAGAAGCCCGCAGGATCATGACGGGGTGGTGCATAACTCCAACCTCTGTACCGAGATCACCCTCAACAACTCCGACACCGAGACCGCCGTGTGTAACCTCGGCTCGGTGAACCTCTCCCGCCACGTCACCGCCGCGGGCGTCGACCACGAGCTCCTCGGCCGCACCATCGCCACGGCGATGCGGATGCTCGACAACGTCATCGACATCAACTTCTACCCCACCGAGGAGGCACGCCGCAGTAACATGCGCCACCGGCCGGTGGGCCTCGGCCTCATGGGATTTCAGGACGCGCTGTTCAAACTGCGCCACCCATTCGACAGCCGCGGAGCGCAGGCCTTTGCCGACGAGATCATGGAGTTCATCTCCTACCACGCCATCCTCGCATCCTCGAAGCTCGCCGCGGAACGCGGCGCCTACGAGAGCTTCCCGGGCTCCAAGTGGGACCGCGGCATCTTCCCGCTCGATACCCTCGATATGCTCGAGGCCGAGCGCGGCGTGACCATTCCCGTCCCGCGCACGAGCCGCATGGACTGGACGCCGGTGCGCGAGCACGTCGCCCGCCACGGGATGCGGAACTCCAACACCATGGCCGTCGCGCCGACTGCGACCATCTCCAACATCGCCGGGAGTTATCCCTGCATCGAGCCCATCTACAAGAACATCTACGTGAAGTCCAACATGTCGGGTGAGTTCACCGTGATAAACGAGTATCTGGTAAACGACCTCAAAGCCCGGAACCTCTGGAACCAGGAGATGCTCGAGGAGCTGAAGTACCACGACGGCGACATAAGCCGTATCGACGCCGTCCCGCAGGAGCTGAAAAACCTCTACAAGGAGGCCTTCGAGATAGACGCCCCGCGCCTGGTGCAGCTGACCGCACTCCGTGGCAAGTGGATCGACCAGAGCCAGTCCCACAACGTGTTCATGAAGGGTGTCTCGGGCAAGAAGCTCGAGGAGATCTACATGACCGCCTGGGAGCTGGGCCTGAAGACCACCTACTACCTCCGGAGCCTCGGCGCCTCGCAGATAGAGAAGTCGACCCTGGACGCCAAGAAGTACGGCTACACCCAGAAGCGCGA
>CAYOFA010000014.1:19741-32148 GCA_964402885.1 uncultured Spirochaetaceae bacterium | reverse complement strand
GCGTAGCGTGAGCGGGCGCAGCGGAAAGCCCGCAGGCGCCGCCCGCGGCTCAGGGCGAGCGGGAGTGAGCCCGGCCGAGCCGCGGAGCGAGCGGCGCCGAGGACTTGCAGCGGAGCACGCGGTCCCGCCGGGCGCGCCCGAGGCGCGGGCGGCGGGACACGCCATGAACCGGAGCCGGGAATGGAGCCGGAAACCGAGAAGGAGGTTTGAACGATGCCGATCATCAACAATTCAAAGACGGACCCGAACAAGATTCTGCCGATGACCTACACCTGGGCGCGGCAGCATTACAAGGATGCGCTGGCGAACACCTGGATGCCGGAAGAGATTCCGATGCAGGACGACATCGAGCAGTGGAAATCGCCGACGGCGCTGAGTGAGGAGGAGCGACGGCTCATTCTGTGGAACCTGGGCTTCTTCTCGACGGCGGAGTCGCTGACGGCGAACAATCTGGTGCTTGCGGTCTACAATCACGTGACGAACCCTGAGTCGCGGCAGTATCTGCTGCGGCAGGCCTTCGAGGAGGCGGTGCACACCGACACCTTCATCTACGTCTGTGACTCCCTGGGGCTCGACCCGGACGAGATCTACGGCATGTACGATCACATTCCGTCGATCAAGGAGAAGGACGAGTTCGTGGTGGAGCTCACGAAGTCGGTGGATGAGCCGAACTTCAGCACGGTGGGGACGGAGAACATTCAGCGGTTCCTGCACGATCTGGTGGGCTTCTACGTCATCATGGAGGGCATCTTCTTCTACGCGGGCTTTGCGATGATGCTTGCGCTGAAGCGGCAGAACAAGATGGTGGGCACGGGCGAGCAGTTCGAGTTCATCATGCGCGATGAGAGTCTGCATCTGGCCTTCGGCGTGGATCTTATCAACACGATCAAGAGCGAGAACCCCGACGCGTGGACGCCGGAGTTTCAGCGGGAGATCACGGGGCTCATCGAGCAGTCGGTTGAGCTCGAGAAGATCTACGCGCGCGACGCCTGTCCCGACGGTATCGTGGGCATCAGCTCCGAGCAGTTCGTGAACTACGTCGAGCACATCGCCGATCGGCGGCTCGAGCGCATCGACCTGCCGAAGCGCTACCACACGCCCAACCCCTTCCCCTGGATGAGCCAGGCCACCGACCTCACCAAGGAGAAGAACTTCTTCGAGACGCGGGTGACGGAGTACCAGACGGGTAGTCTGGTGTGGGACTAACGCGTGAGGTATCAAGAACCGTGTTGGTGGGACTCGGCTAACCGCATACTCGACAGCGAAATAGGATCGAATGCGATGGCATACCGAATCCGCGGCACGTGGCCGATAGCTACAGCTGTACCCGGCAACGAATTAGCTGAACTTGCGCCAACACGGTTCTATACACTTCGGGCGGCTGTGCCCGCCGGGTGGCGCCGAGAGTCCCGCGGGGCCGCCGGCCGGATTTCGTAAAAACTTTTTCTTGACGGCAGCACATAACAATGCCATAGTGTTTTTCAGCGGTTCAAATGTCCTACAATTGGTCAATCCTACAGTAAGACCTCGAGGAGTGTACGAAGTGGAAGGTGCCCAATGAAAAGTATTGCCGACAGCGCCGTCGTGCGAACGATTGCGAGGATCCAGCAGACCGTCGTGCTTCTCTTGCTCATAGCCATTCCGGTCCTGGTGGTAATTCAGGTTCTTCTCCGATACGTGCTTCAGATGCCGTTGATGGGCATCGAGGAGATTATGCTCTTTCCCACCATCTGGTTATACCTCTTGGGCGGGTCCGTTGCATCGTATGAGCGTGATCACATCCAGGCAGGTATCATAGCGTTGTACATTAAGAAGCCGCGAACCCTGGCGATCTTCTTTTTCATTCGAACCGTCATTTCCACCCTGATCAGTCTCTGGCTGACATACTGGGCACTGCAGTACTTCCTGTACTCGATGAGAATCTGGAAGCTCAGCAACCTGCTCTATCTGCCGCTGTTCTTCGGTGAGGCCGCGCTGTTCGTCGGCCTGCTGTTGATGACCTTTTTCACCATCGTCGAGCTCATCGACCGCTACAATGCGGTTGGTCCGGCTCACGAGTCCAATAGCTGAGGAGCGCTCAATGTCAATGCTTACGCTGGTTGCTCTCGATGTCGCGGTACTTGTCATTCTCCTGATGCTCAGCGTTCCACTGCCCTACTGTTTCGGTGGTGCGCTGGCCTTCATGGTCCTGTTCGGCGGGGCGTCCATGACGAGCATGATGCTATGGGCGTTCAACCAGTCTATCAGCCTGGTGCTTCTCGCGAGCCCTCTGTTCATTCTGGCGGGTTTGCTCATAGCGAAAAGCGGAATTGCCAAACATCTGCTGAACTTCATCGATGTCTTCGTCGGCCGGATCAAAGGCGGCATCGGGGTAGTGGCAATCGTGACGTCCGGAATCGTCGGCGCCATTTCCGGTTCCGGCTTCACCGGCGTCGCCTCCACGGGTCCCATCCTGATTCCGCGCATGGTCGAACAGGGCTATCCGCGGGGCTACGCGACGGCGCTGGTGACGGTCTCATCGGTGCTTGGCCTGCTCATACCGCCGAGCATCATCATGATTTTCTACGGGTGGGTTACGGAGACCTCGATACTGGCGGCGTTTCTGGCAACGGTGGGCCCCGGTGTCATGATCATAATCCTCTTTTCGACTATCAACATGGTATGGTCCCGGCGCTTCCCCGACATCCGCCTCGAAGACATCATCCCCGACAGACGTGAGCGATACATCCACAACGCAAAGCGCGTCATCTGGGCGATACCCGGGCTGATGGTGCCGGTTATCATTCTCGGCGGCATTTACGGCGGCGTATTCACGCCGACGGAAGCGGCAGCGGTTGCCGCACTCGTGGCCGTCCCCCTCGGAATACTGCTGTACAAAGATCTCGACAAGCGCGCAGCCGGAGAGGTGGTTCGCCAGGCGGGGACATCGATCGGCTCGATCATGACGATGATCATCTTCACCCTGATGCTGAGCCAGACCTATGTGCTGCTTCGCGTTCCACAGGCAATCATCGATATTCTGTTTGGGATCACTACCAATCGCCTCGTGCTGTTGATCATCATCAATCTGTTTCTCTTTCTCGTGGGCATGATCGTGAATGATGTCACCGGGATGATCCTTGTTGCGCCTCTGCTTCTTCCGCTCGTCATTGAACTCGGCATCAGCCCCGTTCATTTCGCAGCGATCATGGGCGTGAACCTCGCCATGGGCGGTGTCACGCCGCCATATGCGAGCATTCTGTACCTGGGCATGAAGATCGGGAAGACCGAGTTCCACAGCATTCTCGGACCGACCATGATATTTCTCCTGATCGGATACGTGCCGGTGGTATTCATCACGACGTTCTGGGCCGACCTGTCCCTCTTTCTGCCGCGGCTTTTCGGTCTCGCCTGACGGTTACGGGTCACGGGTAAACATGTGAGTTAATGGGAGCGGTTCGCTCCCGGAGTAAAGAATTGGCAAAGGAGTGTGAGTTATGAGGATGCAGCGATTGTTTCTGGTAGGCGCGATACTCGTCGCGGCAAGCGGTGTAGCGTTCGCAGGAGGAGAGACGGAGCAGACCTGGAAGGTCGGACATGTCCGCCCGCAGGGCACATCTACGGATACCGACGTTACGGCATTCGCAGAGGCAGTCGGGGAGGCGACCGGCGGGTCGCTGACAGTCGACGTGTTTCCTGCAAGCCAGCTCGGAAACTACACCGTAGTTCAGGAGCGGGTCGGAATCGGTGACATCGAGATGCAGCTTGCGCCGGCCAGCAACGGCGTGACGAAAGCTCTCGGCATAACCTCCGCGCCCTACCTGGTTACGACCTGGGATGATGCTCAGGAAGTCTTCGCCTGGGGCGGGGATCTCATGAATGCGGTCGAGGAGCTGTTTGCCGGCGAGAACATCAAGGTGCTTGCACAGTATCCGAAGTACTTCGGCGGTATCGCTCTTGCAGAGGAGCCGGCCGACCCCACGAACCCGGAGGCAAATCAGGGGCTCAAGATCCGCGTGCCGGGAATCAAGTCATTCGAGCTCACCGCGTCCGCGCTGGGCTACCAGGCGACGCCCATCCCCTTCTCGGAAGCCTTCACTGCAATGCAGACGGGAATCGTGGAAGGCGTTATCGGATCCGGGGCCGAAGGCTACTGGGCCAGCTTCCGCGACCTCACCGAGTACTACCTCCCGGTGAACAGTCACTTCGAGATGTGGTTCCTCTATGTCAACAGCGACCTCTGGGATCGTCTGCCTGCCGAAGAGCAGGAACTGGTAATGGCGGCGGCCAGAGATATGGAAGAGGCGCGCTGGGCGGCTGCACCGAACGAAACCGAATCGTATGAAGAGCAGCTCGCGGGTATCGGCGCCACGATAGTAGAGTTTTCCGACGCCGATCGAGCCGCGCTGGCAGCGAAGGTTCGCGAAGAGGTCTGGCCCGAGATCGAAGATGAATACGGTGCCGAGCTTTTCCGCCGTATTACCAACTAGCATTCGATCGGGAGGTTAGAAACGTGAGCGAAAACTCCCATATGAAGAACGTATGGGCAGTGGTCGGAGGTGGGAACGGCGGCCAGTCGGCTGCCGGCCACCTCGGGACGATGGGCTACGACGTGCGTCTATACGACGTCGTCGGGGACACCATCGACGCCATTGCTGAAGCAGGCGGAATACAGGTGGACGGGGCGGTGCAGGGGTTCGGACCCGTCACGCGCGCGTCCACGGACATGGCAACGGTCATCGACGGCGCGGACGTCATCATGGTTGTAGCCCCGGCGATCTACCATCGGTCTATCGCCACGACAATGGCTCCCTCCATTCGTCCCGGGCAGATCGTGTTCGTACACCCCGGCGCAACATTCGGCGCGCTGGAGTTCCGGCGGGTCTTTCGGGACTACGGAGTGGACACGAGCTCGGTTGTCGTGGCAGAGGCACAGTCACTGTTGTACGCCTGCAGAGCACCCCGACCGGGCCACGCAACGATCAAAGGCATGAAGAACAGGCTGGCGATCGCCGCGGTGCCCGCCTCGAAGACGGAGGGAGCGTTGGCAGCCATCGCCGACGCATTCCCCCAGATGCACGCCGCATCCAGTGTCTTCGAGACGAGCCTGACAAATCTGAATGCCATTATGCACCCTGCACCGTCGTTGCTCAACATATCAACGATCGAATCGGGGCGCGAATGGGAATACTATCGCGACGGCATTACGCCGACGATCGGACGTTTCATCGAGAAACTCGATGAGGAGCGTGTGGCCATCGGCAAAAAGCTGGGCCTCGATTTGCTGAACGTACGCGGCATGTACAAGAACTTCTACTCGGCCGAAGGCAGCACGATGTCGGAAATTGTCCGAAGTGTCGGAGCATATCGCGGTATCGCCGGCCAGAAAACCATCGAAACGCGGTACGTTCTCGAAGACATCCCCACCGGGCTGGTGCCCATGTCATCGCTTGCCAGACAGCTCGGCGTGAAGGCGGACATGATGGAGACCGTGTGCCACCTCGGGAGCTATATGATCGGCCGCGACATCGAGTCCGACGGCCGAACCATGGAAAACCTCGGCCTGGCCGGACTGTCGGTTGACCAGTTGGTTGCAGACGTCGCGTGACAGGCGCGATGCAGATTCGTTTCCCGCGCGGCCGGTGCCGCGCGGGCATGCTTGTGCAGGACGCCGAGATCAGGTATGGTCGAACCTGCCCATAGCGAGAAATCATGATTCAACCGGCACGACGACGCACTCTCCACGAGGAAATCTCCACGCAGATGATGGATATGATCACCGAGGGCCAATGGCGCCCCGGAGACAAGATCCCGGGAGAGATCCAACTGTCGGAGATGCTGGAGGTCAGCCGCAACTCCGTACGCGAGTCCGTGAAGGCCCTCGAGATCGTCGGCCTGCTTGTTTCCATGCCGGGACGCGGCACGTTCGTCTCGGAGAATGCTCTCGAGCGCGTCCGCCTTATCCGCTATCACGCAACTCTCGATGCAGCGAACATCGAGGCGGCGCTGATCGAGCTACTGGAAGCGCGGATGATCGTGGAACCGGGCTTGTGCTGGTATGCGGCAGAGTACGGCAGCAGAGAGCAGATAGCAGAAATGGAAGACATTATCGATCGATCGTTGGGTGCCGTGGATCATAACGAGTATCACTTCGAGCTCGGTATGGCGTTCCATGAGAAACTGTATGAAGTCGCCGGCAATCTCGTGCTCAGAGAGATGTTCGCCGGTGTGCGCGAGAAGTTCGTAATCGCGCGACGTGAAGTATACTTCAAGGTCAACAAGAAAGAGACGCTGGTGCAGGAGCTGCACGAGCACAAGACCATCGTCGATCTCATCAAGGCAGGCGACGGCGACCGCGCCGCCGAGGAAATGCGAAACCACCTTCAGAAGCCGCTGCAGCGCCTGAGAGCGCTTCGGGCCCAGTCCGAAGACTAGGGCGGGCGACGAACCGGCGACGGTCAGAGCTCGAGTACTGCCCACACCCGGGTGCCCGACCCGCCGGTGTCGACGTCCAGCGTTCCGTTGTGCTGCTCCACGAGTGCATGTACCATCTCCAGACCGAACCCCGTCGCGACGCGAGAGGCCGCTTCCGGCGGCATGCCCCCTCCGTTGTCGCTGACCTCCATGCGCAGCCGGTCGACCCCTTCCCGAGTTACTGTCACGCGGACACGGGGGCGGGGCGTGTCCGAGAAGGCATGCTTGGCCGCGTTGGTGACGAGCTCGTTCATGATGAGCCCGACCGACGTCGACAGGCCCGCCCTGATGAGAATGTCTTCCGCCTCGGTTTCGAGCCGGATGGCCTCCGACAACGTCCCGCGGCGCAGGCCCTCCGCGAGCGTCTCGATGACGCTGGAAGCCTCCACATATTCGTAGTCCTGCCGCCCGTAGAGTGCATCATAGACCCGCGCCATGACACCCACTCGGGACACGGCATTGTCGAGGTGCTCTCGGACCGTCGGGTCGTCGATGCGATCCGACTGAAGCATCAGCGTCCCCTGTACGAGCTGCATATCGTTTTTCATCCGGTGGTGCACCTCACGCAGCAGAAGCGACTTCTGCCTCTCACTCTCGCGCAGCTCAGCCGTACGATCCTCGAAGAGCTCCTCCACTCGCAGAAGCGCCCGCTCGCGCCGGGCGCGGGCGCTGAGCTCGAGGAGATGGTCCGGCTCGAAGGGCTTTCGCAGATAGCCGGCGGCGCCCGCCCGCATGAGCGATACCGCAAGCCTGGGGTCACTGTCGCTGGTGATGACGATGCCCGCGGTCTCGGACCGGGTGCGCCGCAGCTCCTCGAGGAGCCGGTCGCCGGTGCCGTCGGGCAGATGATAGTCGATGACGACCACGTCGAAGCTGTTGTGCAGGAGGGCCTCGCGGGCTGCGGCGAGGGTCTCGGCGGTTTCGGTGAGGTAACCGCCGTCGACGAACGCGGTCTCGAGCAACTGCAGCAGGCTGCGGCTGTCGTCGACGATGAGCGCGCGCGGACTCCGCTTCGGCGTTTTCCCCCGCAGCAGAGCGCTCACCTGATCGAGGAGCTCGTCGGACGCCGCCGGTGAGCTCAGAAAGCCGTCGGCACCGATGTCCGCGGAGATCTCCTCGGTGTCGGTGCCCGAGAACGTCGCCGATACGACGAGGATGGGAACCTCGTTGAACGTCGCGTACTCGGCGGAGCGCAGCAGGCGTACGAGCCGCCATCCGTCGATATCCGGCATATGGAGATCGGTGATGATGAGGTCCGACCGTGCGGCCGAGGACTCATCGCAGAGCAGTCCTTCGGCGCTGTCATATTTCAGCACGGAATAGCCGTTCCCCTCGAGAACACCGCTCATGCGGGTGAGAGAAACCTGATCATCATTAACGACGGCGACGGTGGACCCTCTGCCGCCGAGTCTGACTTCGCTCATGCCGCGATTCTATTACTAATATCGCTAATTAGTCAATAATTACCCGCCGCGAACAGTCGAGATACCCGTTCGTAGCTTTCGCGGTTGCCGATGTCATGGCGCGCGCCCTCGAAACGAAAGGCGTACACCGGCGCGCGCTCGATGAGCCAGGGGATGAAGCTCCCCGGCGCATCCCCCTCGCCGCCCTGGGCGAGGAAGGCGGGCAGGCGCTCGCGCAGCGTGCGGCGGGTGTAGGCGTAGAACGGCGGCACCGCCCAGGTGGAGCGTGGCGCTGCGGGCTTCTCGGCGAAGTGCAGAACTCTCCCATCGTCGGCGAGCTCCGCCACGCCGGTGCGGCGAAGCTGCTCGACGTCGGAGAGCTCATGCGCGGTGATGCAGTCGCATCCCGCATCGCGGAAGAAGGCGGCAAAGTCGGCGAGCTCGAAATCGAAGAGGTTGTCACCGGCGAGGACCAGTGCATCACCGTCCACATCAGCCTCCTCGACCGCAAGGTGCAGATCGGCAAGCGCGCCGATGCGGTTCGCGTTGGACGTGGAGCCGTCGTTTATGATGTCCACCCGCGGGCCGCCGCCATCGGCGCCGAACCGCGCATCGCGCCAGGCCTCGAAGTGAGAGGCGAAACGCGAGTTGGTTACCACCACCAGACGCTGCATTCCCGCCACACGGCGGGCGTTGTCCACGATCCTGTCGAGGATGCTCCGCCCGGCGACCTCGAGCAGCGGCTTGGGGAAATCGCGGGTCAGCGGGTAGAGGCGTGTCGCGTAGCCCGCAGCGAGGATGATACCGGTCACAGCGACATCACCTCCGCACCGTCGGCGGTCCTGCTGAAGAAGACGCGGTACAGGTCGCGGAAGGCCGGATGCTTCACCGGATAGACCTCGTCGATACGCGCCCGAATGGATTCTTTGTAGGCGGGATCGACGAGGCCGATGCAGCATCCGCGATAGCCGGCGCCGCTGAATCGCGCGCCGTAGACTCCCTCGCTCTCGGCGAGAGTCTCGTAGATGGTGATGAGCTCCGGACAGCCGCTCTCGTATTTGGAGATGGAGCTCTCCCCGGAGGCAAAGACCTGCCGGCCGAACTCGTCTATATCACCCTGCTTCCAGGCCTCGACGCCGGCTTCCACGCGTGCGAGCTCACCGTAGAAGTGATCGGCACGCCTGCGAAAGCGCCCGGGCAGGCCGTCGGCGTGCTCCTCGTACACCTCGCGGGGAATGTCGCGGAGCTTCACGTCGCGAAAGGCGGAGACCTGCATGCCCGCGAGCTCCTGCAGCAGCCACGCGGCGACCTTGCATTCGTCGACGCGATTGTTGTAGTCGGTTTTGATGAGCGTCGTGCTGATGCCCGAGTAGACGATGACCATCTCGAACTCCGGCATGGACGGAGAGCGCGGCACCATGTCGAACTCCTCGGTCCGGCAGTCCATGACCATGAGGTAGCCGTCGCGACTGAGGATATTCGCCGACTGGTCGAGGATGCCGTTGTTCAGCCCGATGAAGTCGGTCTCCACCCAGTGGCTGTAGTCGATGAGCTCCCGTGGCGGGATCTCGATCTCGTTCACGTCACACAGCGCCATCAGATAGGCCGTGGTGACCGCCGCTGACGAGCTCAGCCCGCCGATGGGAAGATTGCCGCGCACCACACCGCGGATCCCGCGGTGGAGCTTGAAGCTGCGCGAGAGCGAGAGCACCGCCCCCCGCAGGTAGTTTCCCCAGAAGGTGGGCACCATGTCCGGCACCTGATCGACGTGAAAGTATTCCTCGTCAGGAAAATCAAGGCTCTGGACCCGCAGGTATCCGTCATCCTCGGGCGTGTAGACGAGATCGATGCTGTCGGTCAGCGCCATGCCGCTGACGACGCCGTCCTGGTGGTCGACATGGGCGCCGAGCGGGCAGATGCGAAGGGGTGAGCGCACCGCGCGCGAGGGCGGCGCCCCGAACTTGCGCTCGTAGCGTTCTATGACGTGCTCCATGGGGACGGAGGCTACCCCACATTTCGTCTTGCCGCAAGCCGGAACATGCGCGGCCTTTAGGCCACCCGGATTATGGTTCGGCCCGCGCGGCCGGTCGTACCATTTGCACAGGAAGGAGGAAACGAATATGGGAGACATTTCAAGAAGAGATCCGAGAAACCGCAACCCCCTGTCGGTATTCGACGACATGAGGGAGACCTTTCGGTCGTTCTTCGATGAGGGCTTCGGCGCAGGCTACCCGGCGATGGACATCCGAGAGACAGACGATTCCTACGTCGTGGAAGCCGACATGCCGGGCATGAACGAGAACGACATCGACGTACGTGTCGACGGTCGCACGCTGACAGTCGCGGGTTCAACTGAACAGAAGGATGAAGAGCGCTCTGAGGAGGGCTACCTCATGCGCGAGCGGCGACAGAGTGCCATGCGCCGTTCGCTGACGCTGCCCGCGAACGTGGACACCGACTCCATAAGCGCCCGCTTTCGCGACGGCGTTCTCGAACTGACGGTGCCCAAGACCGAGTCCGGCACCGGCGGCCGCCGTATCGAGGTAAACAAAGGCTGACGCCCATAAACGCCAAAAAGCCCGACCGCAGAGAAGCAGCCGGGCCTGAAAGACGTATCGTGCGGTCTCCGGCGCCCCGCGGGCTGCCGGAGGCCGGCCTTCACATGCCTACCAGTTCTCGCGAACCAGCTCGAACCAGCCCTGGGGCTTCTGGCATGCCGGGCACTTCTTGGGGGGCTCTTTGCCCTCGAAGACATAGCCGCAGTTGAGGCAGGCCCAGATGGTGGTGTCTTCGCGCTTGAAGACACTGCCGTCGAGCAGGTTCTGCCGCAGCTTGTTGTAGCGCTTCTCATGCTGCTTCTCGGCCACGCAGATGGCGTCGAACTGCGCCGCGATGCGGGGGAATCCCTCTTCGCGGGCAACATCGGCGTATCCCTTGTACATCTCGGTCCACTCGAAATGCTCACCGGCGGCGGCGTGCTCGAGGTTCTCCGGGGTGGAGCCGGTCACGTCATCGGGGAATCCCGCGGGGAAGGCGAAGGTGAACTCAACCTCGCCACCCTCGAGGTACGTCCAGTACCGCTTGGCGTGCTCCATTTCCTGGTTTGCCGTCTCGACGAAAAGCTGCGCGACCTGAATATAGCCTTCCTCTTCCGCCTTGGTGGCGAAGTAGGTGTAGCGATTTCGTGCCTGTGACTCGCCCGCGAAAGCGGTGAGCAAATTCTTCTCCGTCTGCGTTCCCTTAACACTAGCCATAGTTGTCCTCCTGTCCGGATGCACTCCACCCCGATGGCGGAGAGCAACGTGCCACATGCACGCCGCCCCGACATGACCCGGGAGCAGCACTTCATCCTGACTGCTTTGCTGATTCTTTACACAACTATAGTACCAATTGCTCCTATTCGCAAGAGGGAATTTGATCAATCAAAAACGCAACGCGCCGCCGACCGCCGGCCCGGGCGGGTCGACGATCGACGGGCACATCGCGGGTGAGGAGGCAGGGGGTGATGAGAGACTATCCGCTCTCCTGCTCGAACGCGGTCCAGGAGAACCAGAAGTGCTGAGAGGTGGTCACCGGATCGAGGCGCGTGCCGGCGAGCGGTCCGTCGGTCGCACGACCGCCGACGTCCCAGGTACTGCCGGTCTGCTCGTCGACGATCTCTCCGCGCTCGACGCCGAAGCTGAGCTCCCGGCCGTCGACACGCGCGAAGAAGGCGTTTGCCGTACCCACATCCCGTCCGTCGCCGGTGCTGCCGGTATCGAGCGGAGACGCGGTACCGGGCGCCCAGAACACCGCTATGGCGTCGCCGCCGATACTCGCGGTAACGACCTGTTCCTCGCGGAGGGTCGGATAGGGAAAGGCCTCGGAGGAATCGTTGTGGAATACCGTCACCACGCGCGTCATCGGGGAGAACTCGTCGTCGGTCGGTCCCCGGTAGAGGAAGGGCCGCTCGGCGGTATCGTAGCCGCGGTAGGGGTTTCTGCCGTATGACCGGTTGAAGCCGGTGTCTTTCGAGACCACACGGGCGTCGGGATATTCATCCACGGCATCAGACCAGGAGAGGGTGAGCATGGGAACCATCTGGAGGCGTCCTCCTGCATAGGCGCCGGCGACTGCCCGGCCAGTCGCCTGCTGCCACCAGGTTTCGGTCTGCCGGTCATACATGATGAGATTACTGTAGCGGAGCCTGCCGGTCGTACCGAAGTCGAGCACGCGGCCGTCGAAACGCCGATCGAAGGCGATGCCCGTATTGCAGAGCGGACAGTAGGTCACCGTCACCGGCCGCCCTCCGACGACATCGTTGACGATCTCATGCCACATGAGAATTTGTATCGGGTAGATGTGGGTGTCCCGATCCTCGCCCGATCCGACTGAGACCACCTGCACGCTTTCATCCTCGGCGATCCACGAGTCGGCCTCGGACACGGAGACGAACTTCGGCTCATCGACGGAGGGTATCCCGTCCTTGGGCGGCCCGCCGGACATCACCTGGTCATAGGAGATGGTCGCCCGGGAGAAATCTGTCGTGAACTGCCCCCTGGCGCCCGGCGG
>CAYOFA010000014.1:14489-19641 GCA_964402885.1 uncultured Spirochaetaceae bacterium | reverse complement strand
TTATATAGATTAGTTTTATTGTCATACGTCCTCCGGGCCATAACGTACTGCGGCCGCGAGGCGTTTTCTATATATTCAGGGAAATATGTTGAAAAAACTTGCTACTGCAACAAAAAGACAGGCGTATGCGAAGCTGCGAACGGAGACTCGACATGCACCGGAGGAATCATGCCATACTCAAACCCGTGAGAAGGACAACTCGTGAGCATATGAAAATCAACTTCGTGGCAATCGTTGTTGTTGTTGCAGTGCTGGTCTCAGCATGTGGAACCCACGGTGCACACCTGGAGATCGATAGTATCGCCGGAGAACTACCTCTTCTGAACGGCGATAACAGAATAGGGATGATTCAGGGGTTTAATCCTTCGAATCCACCCGCAACAACCAGCGCCATGGCAGCACGCTGGCAGGATGCGCTCCGGGCCGGAATGTCGGTCGGTCGGCTGCAAATCGACTGGCCTGAGCTGGAACCCTCTCCGAACACATTTGACAAAGCTGAGTTCGAGCAGAGGTTGAAGGAGATGCAGGACCAGGGTCTGCAGACATTCCTGCTGATTTCGGCGTATGACAGTGGAGGGCCGGTCGTACCCGATGACTTAGAAGGGAAAGACTTCGATGACCCCGAGCTCATCCGGAGATTCAATACCCTGATGGACTGGGTGATCCCACTGCTGGTGCAATACGATGGCTATCTCATCTCTATTAGTAATGAAGCCGAGAACTCGTTCGGAGAAGTTTCTGGTCTGCATGATCAGATTCTTACGTTTTTGCTGGAAGCAAAAGAGCACATCCACCAGATCCACGAGAACCTGGCGGTTACCGTCACATTCTCTGAAGGCGCTCTTGATGACGATACGCCGGGGCTGGAAGAGATTCTTGCGGCATGCGATGTAGCCTGCTGGAACTTCTACGGCGCGGAATCTACGTTCGAGCCACCGTACTACTATACCGCGCAATCCGAAAGCGAAATCAGATCTGACATTCGGAGAATGCTGGATGCGTCAGGTGAAAAGAACATTGTTATCCAGGAATTGGGAATGTACTCGGGCAACACGACCCTGGACAGCAGCGAAGAGACTCAGCGGATGTTCTTCGAAGTCTTCTTCGGGGAAATGCAGAAACACGACCGGATCAAAGCGGCATATAATTTCCAGCTGGTGGACTGGTCACCGGAAGTAACGGCAATATTTGCTCAACTGCTGGAAGACGAAGGAATGCCCGAGGATTTCATTGATCAGTTCTCCGAATCGCTCGAGACTATCGGACTCATACACTACGATGACGGAACGAAAAAAGATGCCTGGGATGAGTTCCTATTCTGGCTGAAGGAGTTCAGGTAGACTCCCGGAATGCACGGGGTCGGCAGGGCTCCCGGCCGCCGGCCGCCGACCGCGGCCCGCCCCGCCGACCGCGACCGCAGGCCCCGGCTCAGCCTCGCGCAAGCAGGGTCTCGATCTTCTCGCGCATCGCTTCGTAGTGTGAGCCTCGCCAGTAGACCCGTCCGCAGCTGCGGCACCGATAGAACTCATCATAGTTCTGCCGGGTGCCCGGCAGAAGATCATCCTCCACCTCCTCCTGTGAGACCGACTCGATGAGGCCGTTGCAGGCCATGCAGCGGCGAAATGGCTCGATGCGGGCGGAGAGGTCGAAGCGGCGGAGGACCTCCGCGGCCTGCTCGAGGGGATCATCGGAGCGCACGAGATAGCCGTGGGTGACCTCGCGCCGTTTGAGGATTCCTGCGTCGCGCGTGAGGATGATGCGGTTCTCGGCGAGACCGCGACGCACGATCTCCGGATCATCCCACGAGTTGTCATAGAGCGTATCGAAGCCGAGCATCCGCAGGAGCCGCGCAAGCTTGCCGAGGTGAACGTCGAGGATGAATCGGGGTTCGCGCAGCGGGGTGGCACGCACCCGGGAAACCTCGGCCACGTCGAAGCTCTCGAAGACGGGATACACGGCGATGCGATCGCCATCCTGTACGCGGTAGTCGAAACCCACCGACTCGCCGTCGACGAGGATCATGTCGACCTCGGTGTGCGGCACACCGAGGGACTCGATGAGGTCCTTCACACCGGGATTCCCGATGAACTGCGTGCGGTACTCCCGGTCCGCACTCCCCTCCCCGCGGGAGGTGAAGCGGTTGAGTTCCTCGTACAGTCGAATCGTCGCCTCATTCATCATCTTCTAACGTCGGGAAGCTACGCTGCGCCCATGAATATCGCGCTGTCCTGTACCGCTGAGGGATTCGGTCACGTTGCCCGTGTTGTCGCCCTTGCCGCCGAGCTGCGCGACCGGTTCAACATCACCATTTTCTGTCCGCGACGAGTGCAGCCCTTCGTGCGGGAACATCTGCCCGACATCCCGGTCTACACCATACCTTATTTCGCCTTTGCCAAAAAGAAAGAGCGTATCGACTATCTCGGAACCGCGGCGAAGAATCTCCGACAGACCGTGCGCTTTCGGGCCACGGTCAGCAGACTCTCCCGCCTCCTCGGTCGACTCGGCATCGAGGGGGTAGTTTGTGATTATGATCCCTACCTTGCCTATGCCGCGCGCCGTATCGCCATCCCCATTCTGCAGGTGAACCACCCGGGAATCGTTCTCCGAACGCACTCACTGAGCCTTCCCGCGCTGGCGGCCAAACTATGGGCTCTGTTTCTCATGGCGCATTACGACAAGCGGCTGCTGGTCTCCTTTTACGACGGCGATGTGGGGCCCATCGTCCGGCGCGAGATTGCCGACCGACCGACGAGCCGGGGCGACTACTTCGTGCTCTACCTCAAACCCTCATACCGTCGCACGGTGCTGCGCAAGCTGCGGAGTCTGGGTATCGCAAACGTGCAGGTCTTCCCCGACCGTCGACGCGATTTCACCGCGGCGCTGGCGGGCTGCGCCGGAGTCATCTCCAGCGCGGGTCACCAGTTCATGAGCGAGGCGATGGTACTCGGCAAGCCGGTCTTCGTCATTCCGCAGGCGGGACAGTTCGAGCAGAAGCTCAATGCTCTCATGCTCGAACGTGCGGGACGGGGGACGTGGAGCACGATGCGATCGCTCGAGACGCGGCTTCCCCGCTTCATGAAGGAGGTGCATCGCCACGGGGCTGTGCTACGGCCCCTCGCACAACCTTTCGATGGCATGCGCCGGGAGCCGCGGTTCGTGTTCCATAACGATCTCGAGCGGGCCGCCCGGAAGATCGCCCGGTTCTTCGAGGGGCGTGAGGCCGCGCTCAGGTCGGCGGCATAGCCCTGCGGGCGGCGGTGATGATGCGCTCGGCGACGTCCTCGGGCTGAATGTTCTGGGTGTCGATTACCAGATCCACGAAGTCGAACTCGTCGTTGTCGATGTCGTAGAGCTGGAGGTAGCGGCTGCGATCACGCTCGTCACGAGCCCGGGTCTTTCGAAGCACTTCCTGGAAGCTGCCCCCCTCGCGTCGCTGTATGCGAGAGGCACGCACCGAGAGCGGCGCCGTGAGGTAGACCTTGAGGTCCGCATCATCGAGCAGCCATACCGCAAGCCGGGATCCGAGCACGCAGTCGCCTTCGCGGGCGAGCTCCACCTGTCGCCTGTCGAGGTACACGTCGAGGCTCGAGTCTTCCTCGGCCTGACGGCGCACCTCGTCGAAGGTCATCCCGCGCTCGGCGGCGAGGGCCCGGAAGGTGTAGTTGACCAGCCGGAGGCCGAGCCGGTCCGCAACGATGCGGCTGACGGTGGAGTTGCCGCAGCCGCTCTTGCCCGAAATCGCTATCTTCACTCACCTACTCCACGTTTCGCAGTTGCTCGCGTATGTTTTCGACGGCGTCCTTCGCCTCGACGACGCGGCGGTTGACGTCCGATGCGAAGCTCTTGGAAGCAACGGTGTTGACCTCCCGATTGAGCTCCTGGCAGAAGAAATCGAGCTTCTTTCCGACCGCTCCCTCCGCTGAAATCGTCTCCTCGAATGACTTCAGGTGGGCGCGAAGGCGTACGAGCTCCTCGTTTATCGAATGCTTTATGAGAAGCGAGGCGATCTCCGCGTAGACCCGGTCCTCGTTGGCCTGCTCACCGAGGACCTCGTCGAAGCGCTCTTTGACGCTTCCCCGCAGCGCGGCCTCGAGCTCCGGGGCACGCCTCTCGAGCTCATCGACGACCTCCCGGATCCGCCTGAGCTGGGAAGCGATATCCTCTCTGGTGGATTCTCCCTCGCGGGCGCGCGAGGCATCGAACTCCGCGAGCGCCTCTTCGAGGGTGGGCCTCATGAGCTCCCAGTAGTCGTCCGTGTCCCGGCCTCGCTTGACCTCCATGATGCCCTCGAGCCGCATCACGTGGGACAGCCGCACCTCTTCGCCCGATCCGAGGATCTCGCTCATCTCGCGAAGCGCATCGCGATACGCGCTGAGCGTCGGCCGGTCGATGTTGACCGACACGTCGGACTCGCGGTCGTGCACGCGCAGATAGATCTCCACGCGCCCCCGCAACAGCCACGGTGCGACGAACTCCCGCACCGAGGGCTCGAGCGGGCTGAGAAAGGACGGGAGGTTGACGAAGATATCGAGATACCGGTTGTTGTAGGACTTCACCTCCGCGGTGATCTCCAGATTCTCGGCGCGGTACTCGGCGTAGCCGAAGCCGGTCATGCCCTTCATGCGTCTGCGGTCTCCTTTGATCGAGCCCGATAGAGCCGGTGCGACAGCACCCAGTTGTTTCCCGCCCCCATCGTGATGAAAAGATCTCCCGGCGCAAGCCCGTCGCGGAGCTCCGCCTCGGCATCGTCCACCTTCTCGACATAGCGCACCGAGGGATGATGCGCTGCGACCGCATCCGCGAGGTCCCTGCCGTCGATGGAGCCGTCGAAGTGCTCACGGGCGGAGGCATAGATCTCGTGGAGGATCACCTCGTCCGCATCGGCAAAACAGGTCGCGAAGTCATCGAGCAGTGCCGCCGTGCGCGAGTAGGTGTGGGACATGAAGTCGACGATGAGGCGACGATCGGGATAGAAGCGCCGGATCCCGGCGAGGGTTTTGCGGATGGCGGTCGGGTGGTGGCCGTAGTCGTCGAGGAACAGCACGCCGCCGGCCTCGCCGATGACCTCGCTGCGGCGGCGGGTGCCGGCGAACCCGCGCAGGGCGGCAGCCGCGGCGCCGGGGTCCAGGCCCGCACCGGCGTCTGCGGCGCC
>CAYOFA010000014.1:10297-14389 GCA_964402885.1 uncultured Spirochaetaceae bacterium | reverse complement strand
GCGCGGCGAGCCGCGAGACCGCGCAGAGCGCAGCGGCTGCATTCACGGCGTTGTGCTCGCCGGGCACGTGAACCTCGAAGGTCTCCCCGAATCCGGCGAGGCGAAACTCCGTCCGCCCGGGCAGCGTCTCCACGTGCTCGATCCCGAACGCTCCGCTCGCGTGCCTGCCGTACGGCGTGCGCCTCACATCCGGGCGCCGCTCGGCAATCACCCCGGCAACCTCGCAGGCGCCGGCGTCGTCCGCGCAGTAGATAAGCTCCCCGCCCTCGGGCAGACGCTCGAGATAGGTAACGAAGGCGTCGCGGATATCCGCGTAGTCGCGGTAGTAGTCGAGATGGTCCGGCTCGATGCTCGTGACGATGATGATGTCGGGGTGAAAATCGAGGAAGTGGCGCCTGTACTCACAGGTCTCGGCGACGAAGAACTCCTGCCCGCCGGAGTAGGTGGACATTCCGTCGAAGTCGGCGGCCGCACTGCCCACGAGCACCGCACCGGGAAGGCCGAGACGCTTCACGAGGCTGCCGATCATGGCGGTCGTCGTGGTCTTCCCGTGCACCCCGGAGACCCCCAGGGCGGGACGCCCGCGAGAAAGCTCTCCGAGCGCCTCGGTATAGGTGAAGCGGGGAATCCCCCGATCGCGGGCCGCGGTGAGCTGGGGATTGCTTTCGGGGTCGTAGGCGGCGGAGTAGATAACGATGCTGGTATCCGCGGGAAGCGCCTCCGCCTCGAAGCCGACACGGACGGGAACGCCGAGACGCTCGAGGATGGCGTCGGTGTAGAAGACTTCCGCCGTGTCCGAGCCGGAGACCCGGGCGCCCGCACGATGGAGCACCTCGGTCAACGCGGTCATGCCGGTGCCCTTGATGCCGACCATGAACGCCGACACGTCCTCGAGTTGCGCGGGGAATCGATGGGCACCCATGGGCCACATCCTATCCAATGCAGGGTGATTATTCAACGAGGTCGCGCCGACCTGCTCCCTCGACCGACGGAAGGTAGTCGTCGCTGAACTCCGCACCATGCCCCTGGGCCCAGGAGAGAAGACCCTCCGATGCCGCCCAGCGCGCATATGGCAACAGGAGCTCCATGTCGTGGCGCCCCCAGGCCTCGAGCGCCCACGCCGGAATGCAGGCTCTCACCGAGAGCTCGAGGGCCTCGGTCGCGACGTCCGCCACGGCCCCGGCAAGCACCGCGGCTGTGCCGGGCGGATCGGCGGCGGCGGCCAGGAATCCGCGATAGGTCGCGCGGAGAAAGGCCCGGATGAGCTCCGGCTCCTTCTCCGCCCGGGCCCCGGAGACCGCAAGCACGCGATGGTGCGTGTACGGGGCGCCGAGCTCCGGGGCCGTGTACCAGGCGATGTCCTCGCTCTCGGCTCGGGCGAGCACGCCGTTCCGGGCCCAGGGGTAACCCCACGCCGCATGAAACGCCCCCGACGCTATCTCGCGGGGATCCGGGTCACCGGAGCCGTACTCGATGAGCTCCACCCGCGCGGGCTCGGCGGCATGTTCCCCCATCACCGTGAGAAGAAGCTGATGCAGGCGTGCGCACTGCGGGACCGCTACACGCCTGCCCTCGAGGTCGATGAGCTTGTCTACCGGCGTGCGTCGATCGTATATGAGGCTCTCGAAGGTCGTATTGTCTACCGCGGCAACCGAGCGCAGATCCTCCCCCTGCTCCACCGCGAGCATGAGCCGGTACGGCGAGATGCAGATGACATCACGATCGTCTGCAATCTCGAGATCGATTCCCTCTTCGCGGTAGTAGCCGCGGGCCTGCGCCACGAAGTATCCCGCATCGTTTGCCCAGGGGGAGGCCGAGTCGAAGTCGAGTCTGAGCGGTGTCATTCACGGCCGCCCTGTCGTGCCGCCTCGAGCGCGTCGAAATCAGCGTCGAGCTGCTCCTTCGGCACGAGCGCACCGGGCTCGACCACGAGGAGAATGCGCTCGCCGAATCGTGCGAGCCCCTGTATGGCCGAGGCGTCCATGCTGCGGCCAATTGCCGGCGGCGGTTCGAGCGCCGTCTCGTCGAGGTCGATCACGCCCTCCACGGTATCGACGACGAGCCCCATCTGCAAGCGCTCCCCCGCATATTCGACGAGGACCACCAGGATATGGCGCGCCGAGGAGGCGTCGGCGGCAGCGGCATCGCCTGCCTCCATCCCGAAACGGCGCCTGAGGTCGACGATGGGGATCAGGCTCCCGCGCACATTGATGATCCCGAGGAGGTAGTCCGGGCAGCGGGGCACCACGGTGACGGGCTGCCACTCGAGCACCTCCTCGACGTCTCCCACCGGCGCGGCGTAGTGCTCACCGGCGAGGCCGAACACGAGGTGCGTGCCGCCGCTGCTTTCGACCGCACCGCCGCCGGCAGCGGCGCCCGCGATGCCGACGCCCGCCGCTCCGGTTTCGGCGACGCCGTCGCGTACACCATCACCTTCACTCATTCCTTCACCTCCTCCGCGCCGACGCGCACGAGGCGGTCCACGTCGAGCATCAGCGCCGGCGTGCCGTCACCGAGGGTGACCGCGCCTGAGATGCCCTCCACGCGCTCGAACACCTTGCTCAGAGACTTGATGACGGTCTGATAGTTGTCGTGGATACTGTCGACGAGAAGGCCGATCTTCTGGTCGTCGTTGGAAACCACCACGAGCTGCGATCGCTCGAGATCGGCGGGGGCGAAGCCGAAGAACCGCCGCAGATCGAAGTACGGCAGGATCTCGCCGCGGAAATCGATGATGCGCTGATCCGCGTTCCGCTTCATCGCCTGCATGTCGATGCACTCGACGATGTAGGCGATGTTTATCAGATAGTAGCCGCCGGCGATCCGCGCGAGCAGTCCCTCGACGATGGCCAGGGTCAGCGGGATGCGAAGGCTCATGCGCGTTCCCTTCGCAGGGCGGCTTTCCACGCGCACCGTGCCGCCGAGTTTCTCGATGTTCTGCTTGACCACGTCCATCCCGACGCCGCGCCCGGAGACGTTCGTCGCCGCAGCCGCGGTGGAGAAACCGGGGGAAAAGATGAGATCGAGCATCTGCTCTTCGGACAGATCGGCATCCGGGGCAATGATGCCCCGCTCGGCCGCCTTCGCCCTGACCTTCTCCGCATCAATTCCCTTTCCGTCGTCGGCCACCTCGATGATGACGTTCGTACCGGCGTAGTACGCCGCGAGGCGCACCGTCCCCCGGGGATCCTTGCCCGAGGCACGCCGATCCTCGGGTGTCTCGAGCCCGTGGTCGATGCTGTTTCGGATGATGTGGAGCAGCGGGTCCTTGAGGGAGTCGATGACGTTCTTGTCGAGCTCGGTCTCGGAGCCCTCGATCTCCAGGGCCACCTCTTTGCCGAGGTCCTGCGCGAGATCCCGCACCAGCCGGCGGAAACCGCTGAAGAGGATGTCCACCGGCACCATGTGCATGTCGATTGACAGATCCCGCAGATCCCGCACCAGTGCTTCCATCTGCTCGCCCATGGCGATGAACTCACGGTCCTCGCGCGTCTCGGCCCGGTGAGTGAGATTCGCGTGCATGGAGACGAACTCACCGACGAGGTTGACCAGCGAATCGAGCTTCTCGGTACTGACTTTGATGGATGATGTAGTCTCGGCGACCTGCCGCTGCTCCCGCATGCGGCGGACGTACTGCTGCTCCTGGAGTGCGGACTCCACCCGCTCGGGAGTGATGTAGCCGCGCTGCACGAGCGTCTCACCGAGGTAGTCGCGCGAGCCCATCGCCTGCTCGAGATCCCCGGCGGCTATGTCGCCGCGCTCGACGAGTATCTCACCGAGCCGCTTGTAGGAGATGTCGGTGTCGAGGACGCTGCCCTCGTCTATGAGCTGCACGCGGACCTCGGAGTTCCCCTCCACGAAGATGAACACGTCGCGGATGGCGTTCTCCCCGGCACTGCTCGTGAGCACGATGTCCCAGGAAACGTAGCAGGCCTCGGGATCCATGGAATCGAGGCTCGGCACGCCGTCGGTGAAGCCCATCACCAGCGCCGATCCGAGCTCTGCGAGCTCCTTGATGAGCAGCAGGGGATTGGTACCGGTTCGAAAGAGATCCTCCCCCGGCACGAAGGTCACGCGGTAGGTGCGCTCCTC
>CAYOFA010000014.1:0-10197 GCA_964402885.1 uncultured Spirochaetaceae bacterium | reverse complement strand
CGCAAGGAGCCGTTTCTCGAGCTCCGCGCCCTCCTCGAGCAGTCCCTCCGCGGCCGCGTCCCCGGAAGCGAGCAGCGCGCCGATATGGTCCTTGGCCTGCAGCCCGAGCTCCACGAGCTCAGGCGAGACGGGTGCCTCCCCGTCGCGCACCCGGGCAAAGACGCTTTCTACGGTATGGGCGAAGGACACGAGCTGATCGAGGTCGAACATGTTGCCCGAGCCCTTGATGGTGTGAAGGCTGCGGAACGCGCTGTCGACGGAGTCGGCGTCGGCCGGATCCTCCTCGAGCTGCATCAGCGCGCGCTCGAGCTCGGTGAGGAGCTCGCGGGCCTCTTCGCGAAATGTCTCGAGCGGATCGTCGTGGACCTTCATGTCAGCCCTCCGCGTCCCCGCCGAGAGGCTTGAGCCCGGCAAATCGGTAGAACTTTGCGAAGCGCTCGGCGTTCCCGCCGTATTCCACGGTAAGCTCGATTCCGCGCTCCTCCGCGGTGCGAGCCGCCGCATAGAGAAGCTGTGCGCCGGCGAGGTCGAACGAGCCGACTGCCGATACGTCGATCCGCAGCTCCCCCGATACCTGCTCGAAGGCATCCATCAGGGAGACTCGGATATCGGCGGCCGTCTGGAAAGACAGCTCCTCTTCTATGGACAGCGTCGGCGGCGCGACGCCGGCATCGAAACGGGGATTCGCCATACGGACCTGATACCTCTCAGAAGTCGACGCTGTCGGTGATCTTCTTCACGGTGGCGAGGAGACCTTCCTTATCGAAGGGCTTCGTCATCCAGGCGGTGGCACCGGCCTCCCGGCCCTGCTGTTTCTTTTCTGCCTCGGACTCCGTGGTCAGCATGAGAATCGGAACGGACTTCGCCACATCTCCTTCGCGAATGGAGCGAATGACCTCGATGCCGTTCATGCCCGGCATATTGAAGTCTGTAATCACCAGATCGATGTCGGGTGTCAGCTTCTCCAGGCCTTCGGCGCCGTTGCTCGCCTGCACGACCTCGTAGCCGGCCCCGCCGAGGATGAGCGAGGTCATCTGACGCATCGAAACGGAATCATCAATGTAAAGTACCTTCCTGGACATCTTCAGGATGCCTCCTTCACGGGGAGAGTGATCGTGACCTTGGTGAAGGTCTCCGGGGTGTCGCCGGTGTAGTCCACACCGTTCTCGGCCCTGATCCACGCGTCCTGCCGGCGAAGCAGCTGCCGCACGACGTAGAGTCCCGTGCCGTCGCTCCACTCCTCCCCCTCGATGTTCACGGGGAAGGCGTCGATGGTATAGAACAGGTCGAAGACGAGCTCGGTGTAGTCGTAGGGTATACCGACGATGCGGTTCCCTTCCCGGTCGCGAGCCTGCGCCGCGGTGGGCATGTTCCTGACACAGATGTCGAGGCCGCCACTGCGGGAGTCGCGAGACGGTTCGAATATCAGCAGAATGCGCGAGCCCTCCGGCGAGTATTTCACCGCGTTGAACACGAGCTCGGCCGCGATACGGCGCGTGTAGTCCATATCGATCTCGACGACACCGTCGAGCCCCTCGGTGTCGATCATCGAATAGTAGGTGCGCCGATGGGTGGCGACCAGCCCGCCGAGCACCTCTCTCATGTGAGCATCGATGGCGCGCACGAAGTCCGCCACCGGCACCGACTTGCGGTCGAGCTCCAGGTCATCGAGCCCGCTGATGAAGTTGATGTAGTCGAAGACCTGCTTCTGACCGCGCCCGGCCTGGAGAATCATCTCGATGAGCTCCCTGCTGAGCTCGATGGTCTCGCCCTCCTCTGAGTCCATCTGCTGCTCGAGCAGATCGACCCACAGGAAACCGCCGGCCTGATTAATGGTGCGGGAGAGAAGGTTGATCATCTGCTCGGTCTGATGGATGTCCTTGGATGCGTAGAGCAGCCGCCAGTTGACCAGCTTCTGGCGCTCCATCTCGAAAAGCTCGCGCTCGCGCTCGGCCTGGCGGACCGTACGCTCGTTCTGCTTGTCGCGGAGATTCTTCTCGATGCGGAACAGCAGAACTTCCGGCACGATCGGCTTGGTGATATGATCGTCGGCGCCGGTTTTGACCAGATCGATGGCAAGCTGGATGTCGGTGTTCGCGGTGAGAAACACGAACGGCGTCTCGCTGTCCCGGCGTCGAACGGTCTTGAGAAACTCATCCCCGTTCATGCCGGGCATGAAAAAGTCGGAAAGGATGAGATCGTAGGCCGCCGGCTCGAAGTGCTTGGTGGCCTCCACCGCAGATTCGTAGGCGTGAACCGCGTAGCCTTCGGATCGCAGTGTCTCTTCGATGATCGCAAGGCTGGTTACGTCGTCGTCAACTACAAGGATCTCGCTCACAGGTCTGTGCTCCCTCCGCAAAAACATACCTGATTGCGTCCCCGAGGTAAAGACACTTACGGAGTATTTTGACTTTTTTGCAGGAGGCCTGGCGCACCGGGTGAGGTATCAAGGAGCGTGTTGGTGAGTCTCGGGTTATTCTTTGCAGCGCAACAGGGTCTGGGCGACCGACGCCTCCGGATGCTCTCATGCACCGCGCAACCTGGCCAATGCCCCGCCCTGATTAGACTTGCCCGCCTTGGTACCAACACGGTCCTATATACCTTACGCGCTGTTGGCACCACAGCCGGATTCCGCTACCCTGACAACGATGGTCACCAGGGGACTGCTGCTGAACATATCCGTCGGCCTCATGCTTCTCGGCATCGGCATCGTCTTCGCCGCGGGGGTCGGATTCTGGCCGTGGATTCTTGCGGTCGTCGGCGTCGCAACGCTCCCGGGAGCAGCCAGTCGCGACCGCGTTGCCGAGGGACTCCAGACCTTCATCTGGCTCGTCGGCCTTACGATTCTCTTCGCCCTCGACGCGGTCTGGCCGGGAATACTCATCGTGCTGGCAGCCGGCCTCATCGCGCAGGTCCTCGTACCCGTGAGGCGCATCGTGGAGCCGTCGGGGGAGTGACGGCCCGCCGGACCGCCGCTCAGACGATCCCCAGCTCGCGAAGCGTCACCGTCACCGCCGCAATCGCCGCAGTCTCCGTTCTCAGGATGCGCTCCCCGAGCCGCGCAGTTTCGAAGCCGTTATCGCGGAGGACGCTGCGCTCGCCGTCGGTCCATCCACGCTCGGACCCGACGGCGATGATCCGGCCGGGACCGGCGGATACCGGCGTGCCAGCGGCACCGCCGGCCGCTGCGTCGCTCGCGGCCGCGTCCCGCCCGCCGGCCGCCGCTTCACCCGGGGCCGCGTTATCGAACACCACCCGCGGCGCACCCTCGCGCCCCTCGACGATCTGCCCGATCGCGTCCGCGAGCCGCCAGGCCTTCGCCACGCGCGGCAGCATCGTGGAGCCCGCCTGCTCCGCCCCCTCTACCAGCAGACGCCGTACGTCATCACCCTGCCAGAGCTTGCTCTCGAGGTAGCTCTTCTCGCCGAGCTCGGTGCGCGCCACAACAAGCTGCTCGATACCCAGGGTCGAGAGATCACGAAGCAGGCGGCGAAGGACGATGGGACGGGGATGGCCGAGGAGGAGGCGCACCGGGTAAAGGGGGCGCGCCGCGGAGCCGGGGTTCGCCGGAGCCGCGGCGCCCGTCGACGTCGACCGGCGAACCGATGCGCCGCCTTCGTTCGCGGACTCCTCCTTCGCGCTCCCGTTCTGCGCTTCCGCCCCGGACTCGAGCTCGATCCGCAGGCCGCCGTCGGCCTCGATTGAAACGAGCCGCCCCGCGCAGTCGGCTCCGTCTACCACCCCGGCCCGAAAGGTGTCACCGGGGCCGAGGCGGAGCACATCGATGATGTGGCGCGCCCGCCGGTCCGCTGCAGGCAGCCGGACCGGACGGGGGCCGGCAGGCTGCCGGACGGCCCGGGAGGAGGCTGCACGCTGCCGGCCGCGGGGCGAGGAGGCGCCGGGCGGCGCGGGGCTGCCCGGCGTCGGGTCGGTGAGCTCTTCGGCTTCGAAGAGCACGATGTTCATGAAACCTTGTGGCGCTTGATCTTCTTGGTCGTGGTCATCTCCATCGGGTGGCGGAGCACGCTGATGCGCTTGATGCGCTGGTAGGGCATGAGGTCCTTGTTCACCTCGTCGATGATCTCCTGAAGACGTGCCTCGATAGCGTCCCAGTCGGCGGTTTCGACCGTCGAGCCGCCGTCACCACCCTCGCCTTCCGCCTTTGAGGCAAAGTACTCGAGGTCGGGGTAGATATAGGCCTCGACGTCCTCTTCCCGGAGCTCCTCGTTGGAGATGAATCCCTTGACCATGATCTGATCGATCTCATCGTAGAGCTGGAAGTGATCCTCGATCTCCTCGGGATACACGTTCTTCCCGCCGGCGGTCACGATGAGCGACTTCTTGCGGCCGGTGAGGTAGAGATAGTTCTCGTTGTCGAGCCGTCCCATATCACCCGTGCGGAAGTAGCCGTCCTCGGTGAACACCTCCGCGGTGGAATCCTCGTCGTCGTAGTAGCCCTTCATGACCATGGGGCCCTTCACCACGATCTCGCCGACACCGCGTTCGTCGGGCTCGAAGATCTTCATGTCAGTCTGCGGAATCACTTTGCCGACCGACTCTTCCTTGTAGTGCTCGACCGGATTGAGGCAGATGATGGGAGAGGTCTCGGTCAGTCCGTAGCCCTGCACGAAGTCGATGCCGAGCTGGTTGAACTTCCGGAAGGTAGCCGGCGCGAGCGGCCCGCCGCCGCTTATGCAGATGCGGATGGTGTCGAGTGATGCCTTTTCGAGCACCGAGCCGAAGAGCTTCTTGCCCACGTTTTTGCCGGTTGCGTGTTTGATCACCCCGCTTATCGCCATGAGGGTGCGCATGATGCCGTAGACGAGGGGGCCCTTCTCCCGGATTCCCCGGAGGATGCCCTTGAGCAGCTTGTTGAAGAGCATGGGGATGCCGAGGAGCATGGTCACCTGTCCGCGCTTGAGATCGGCGAGGATCTGCTTCACGACCATCCGCTTCGCGAAGACGATCTCCGCGCCCACCGAGATTGACTCGATGAACACCGCGAGCATCGTATATGAGTGATGCAGCGGCAGAAGCGCGTAGAAGATGTCGTCGTGTCGAATGTAGAGGTTTCCCTGCGCGAGGAGCGCGTCGCTGGTGATATTCTTATGAGTCAGCATCACGCCCTTCGCCGATCCGGTGGTGCCGGAGGTAAACAGAATTGCTGCGAGATCGTCCTCCTCCCGTGTCGCCCGGTCGGCCAACTGATCCTGGGGGAAATTGTAGATGTAATTCTCACGGTCGGGAGCAAGAGAGATCTTAGCACCCTTCGAGGGTGCCTCGAAGTCATCGTACTTCTCGGTGTCGACGAAGATCGCCTTCACATCGGCACGGCCCATGAGACCGGAGATGTCCCTGCTCTGCAGTTGATAGTCGATCGGCACGACCACGCCACCGGCATAGAGCACGGCGATATAGGCGGTCGCCCACTCGGGGGAGTTCTTTCCCGTCACGGCCACACGGTCGCCGGGCTTCACGCCGAGCCCCTGCAGGTAGCGGGCCGCCGCTCGCACCCGGCGCTGCACCTCGGCGTAGGACAGCGTCATTTCCTCCGGCTCGAAGGCCGTAAAGGCGCGCCGACTCGAAAATCGATCGACGGTGATATCGAAGAGCTCGGGAAGCGTCGGCCACTCGCCCGTGATATCTACCACACCTGACTTGCCGTTTCGGTAGTTGTCGAGAAAATCCCATGGTTGTGACATCTGGTCCTCCTGCGTGCCGTACCTAGGTACTGTAATCCCGTGCCAGTTTCGCAAGGGAGCGGGTGATCTGCTCGAGTGGCACGTTCTGCACACCGAGCAGGTGTTGAAGAAGAAGGCCGTCGATCGAGGAAAGCATGACCCGTGCGACGATACCGTGATCGCTGCGGCCCGGAAGAATCCGGTGCAGCCCCTGTTCGATGAGTGCCGCCCAGCGCTCGTACTCCTGCATGAACCGTTCGCGCAGCGATGAGTTACCGGTAAGCGCCTCCTGTATGAGGTAGACATGAATATGCCCGCGAGTCTCGGAGGTCGTGATCGTCTTGAACACCAGCCACAGCACCTCTTCGGCGGACACCCCCTGACCGCTCTCCTCTATCCAGGAGAAGATCTTGTCGGTGATGTACTCCATGTGGCGCTCGGAAATATCGAAGATGAGCTCACCTTTGGAGGGGTAGTAGTAGTAGAGCGTGCCCTTGCTGATTCCGACTTCCTGTGCGATGTCGGCGAGGCTCGTCGACGCGACCCCCTTCTCGATGATGAGCTTGGAGGCGCCCTGAATGATCTTCTCACGATATCCCGTTGTCGCGTCTCGAGTTCGAGCCATAGCCCCTCGCTTTCAGCCGCTCGGCCGGTTCCCGTTACCTTAGCCAGACGGAGTGCCGTTGTCAACAAATTTGCTCTCGCCTCCCGATTTGCTCTCGCCCGCGAATCCGGATATACTCACGGGCTCATGGAGCAGCTCGCACAGTCCGTCACTGCGATAGGGTTCATGGTTCTGCCGGCCTCGGTTCTCTTCACCTCAAGGCGGATGGAACTCATCGCGAGGATCAGCCCCGTCATCTGGTGCTATCTGCTCGGTATCCTCATCGGCAACTCCGGCCTCCTGCCGGAAACGGTTATGCCGGCCCAGGAGCTCCTTGCCGAGGTGACGGTCGCCCTCTCCATTCCGCTCATGCTCTTCTCCGCCGACCTCCGAAACTGGCGGCTCATGGGCCGGAAGGCCGGGATATCCATGATACTTGCCGGCCTCTCGGTAACGGTGGTGGTGGCGGCCGGCCACCTCCTGTTCCGCGGTATCGTGCCCCGCACCCCTGAACTCGCGGGGCTGCTCGTCGGCGTCTACACCGGGGGCACACCCAACCTCGCGGCCATACGGACGGCCCTCCAGGTGGACTCCTCCATATACATTACCGTTCACACCGCGGACGTCGTAGTGAGCGGTCTCTATGTCCTCTTCGTCATCACTGCGGCGAAACCGCTGTTCTCACGCTTCCTCCGTCCCTTCGTTGCCGACGGCCTCGAACCGCAACCGGTGCCGGGGAGTGCGGGCGTCGGATCGGCCTTCTCCCGCGAGGCGCTGCCGGTGACGCTTCGCGCCTTCGGCCTTGCGGCGCTGCTCGTGGGAGCGAGTGTCGGCCTCGCAGAGCTCCTGCCGCCGGAGTGGACCACCGTTGCCGTCATTCTGCTTCTGACGACCTTCGCGATCGGCGCGGGATTCATCCCGTCCGTGCGCGCGCTCCACACGAGCTTCTCCCTCGGTGAGTACGTCGTCCTTGTATTCTGCGCGGTGGTGGGATCAATGGCGGACGCAGGCCAAATCCTCACCGCATCTCCCGCCATCCTCCTCTTCGTCTCCTACACCGTGGTTCTCTCACTTACGCTTCATCTCCTGCTTTCCCGCCTCTTTCGCATCGATGTCGACACGATGATCGTCACGTCGACCGCCGCAATCTGCTCGCCGCCCTTCGTGGGCATGGTGGCGGTCTCCATCGACAACCGCGCCGTCATCGCAGCGGGAATCACTGCGGGCATTCTCGGCTATGCGGTGGGAAACTATCTCGGGGTGTTCACCGGCGTCGTGCTGAGATCGCTGCCCTTCTGACCGGTCCGACCCGCCGGTCAGAGCCGATCGATGATCGAGCCGTACTTCTTGGGCAGGGGCGGAATATCGAGAAGCTGACGACCGAGCTCGTGCCGGAGGCCCACCAGCCGATCCTCGTCACTCGGACTCATGAACGCCGAGAGATGGCGCGGGACTCCGAACTCCCGCTCGAGGTAGACCATAAGCTCATGCGATGGCCACACCGCGTGGTAGGAAACCAGGGCCTGGATGATGCGCTCGGCGGCGCCCTTGAGATTCGGCTCGATCTCCTCGATGAGGGAGAGCGCCGAGCCGAGCTTCGCCTCGCGGCTCAGCGTGCGGTCCACGATGCCGAGGTTCGGCGCGTTGGCGGCCTCGATGGCGTACTGTACCTGGGGGCGACTCAGATGCACCGCCCGGTCGAGGGCGAGCATCACGCTGACGCCCAGGCTCTTGTAGCCTTCGGGACTCATGTAGCGCCGCTCGGTTCCCTCCGCATCGATGACCGCCCGGAAGAACCGCGAGCTCACCGAGACATCCTGCAGGTGCTGGTGCAGCTCGCGGGAGAGCGTCTTGCGCGCATCGCCCTCCACTGAAACCGTACGCCGTCGCAGACGTATGCCCTGCCCCGGCTCGCCGGGAGGAAGGAGACGGAGCTGGGACTCCTGCATGGAGCTGCGGATCCGCTGGTAGTCGGCGATGGCGCGCTTGAGCTCGGAGTGTTTTCTGCGCAGATCGACGTTCGAGCGATGCAGGGCCGCATGGAGCTTCACCAGGCTCTGTGCAAAGGGCTTCTCGCGGCGCGTGACTTCGGAGGGTTTTCCCCGTTTGAGGGGATTCAGCGACCGCATCTGTTTTGCGAGCGAGGTGAAGTATGCATCAACGGCGGCGTGAACATTCCCGGAGATGCTCTCCACGTCGTCGATGACGGGAATGGCCGCTGCCACGCGGCGGATGTCGGTGGCGTGGTTGAGATGCTCCGCGAGCGCCCTCAGGCGATTGTTTCTCGTGTGCACCAGGTGACGGTATTCTCTTCGGAGGCGCTCGACCCGCCCGAAGGCGGCGCCGAATCGGGGTATGCCATGGTAGTCGAGGGAGAGAATGGTGAAACGGCGCTCGGCGAGGAACTCGAAGGCGAGCGTAAGCACCTCCTCCACATCGGCGAGCGTCATGAGCTCGGAGTTGTCCTCCTCGCCGGCGGCAAGCACCCGCTCGATGAAGCCCTCGGTCCGCGGACGTCCTTCGCGCTTGCTCGGCCCGATTCCCACGAAGCGCCGCCTGAGAACGCGAGCGAGCTGCGGGGAGGATCGCTTCACCGCTTTGAGCTCATCCTGCAACTCCGAGGCGATCTCCAGGTTTATGTCGAGCCCGCGGCGCCAGAGTCCCACCCGGCGGTAGATCTCCACCGCCTTGAGGCGCTCGGCAAGGTGCGCGTTTCCGGTGAGGTCACGGGTGGCCTGCTCCAGGGCGGTGACGGTGGCGTCGGGGTTCTCGAGAATATACTTGGTGGCGACCACCACCCGATCATCACCCTCATAGCTTTCGAGTGTCACGTTGCGCGTGCTCGTGACGAGGTCGGGAATGATGCCCATCACGTGTCGCAGGCGCTCTGCGGCCTCCTCGGCCGGCTGCGCCCGGAAGATGCGGTAGGCGAGGCGTGTGAGCACGGCAAAAAGACCGGCCGTGAGGGTGTAGATTGCGAAGTAGATGAAAAGATTGCCCGGCGGCGCGGTACCGAAGCCGATACGGTAGCCAAGCGCCAGGGCGAGGTAGGTGACCGGGCCGGCGGTCCAGGCGAGTTGGGCGACCGTTCGCGTCCAGGACTCGCCCCGCAGCGCCCGATTGAAGCTGTCGAGGTACCGCTCTCCGACCGATCGGTACTCGCGGTCCAATCCGCCCGCGCCGCGGCCGAACTCAACCTCGTGCTCCATCAATCCATTATATAGCGCATGAACGAGGACAGCACCTCGAGCGCCTTTTCGTTCTGTCCGCCCTCGGGCACGATGAGATCGGCATAAGCTTTGGTCGGCTCGGTGAACTCGAAGTATCCCGGACGCACGTACTCGAGGTACTGTTTCAACACCGAGTCCATGGTCCGCCCCCGTTCCTTCATATCGCGCTCGAGGCGGCGGATGAAGCGGATGTCGTCGGGCGTGTCGACGTAGATCTTCAGATCGATAAGGTCGCGAACCCGTTTCTCGAAGAACACCATGATGCCTTCGAAGATGATGAGTTTCGCGGGCTCGACCCGCACGGTTTCCTCCGAGCGTCGGTGGCGCACGAAGTCGTAAGTGGGCATGTCGATGGGGTTTCCGTCCCTCAATGCCCGCAGGTGCGCATAGAGCAGGTCGCTGTCGAAGGCCGAGGGGTGGTCGAAGTTGAACTCGGTGATGTTCCGGTTGCTGACGTGCTCCGCGGACTTGTAATAGTTGTCCTGGGGGATGAACTCGAAGTCCGGCACGACCTGTGCAACACTGTTGACGATGGTCGTCTTCCCCGCCCCCGAGCCGCCCGTGATTCCTATGATGCGTGACATTCCGTTTCCTGAGTCTTGAGTATAGACGGCGAGAGCCCACATTGTGAAGTATATAGCAGCGTGTGGGTACAATCAGCAGAAGAGAATCGGGCGTAAGG
>CAYOFA010000013.1:32349-35346 GCA_964402885.1 uncultured Spirochaetaceae bacterium | reverse complement strand
GAGGCGCGGCCGGAAGCCTCGTTGACGCGCCGCTCCTTCTCGCCTTCGCTGCGGTTTATCGCCTCTTCCATCACCCCGACGGAGTAGTTGATCTTCGACTCCATCTCGCCCTGGCTGCGCGCAATGGCGGCCCGTTTCTCCCGCTCGGCGCGAACCTGGATCTCCATGGCGGTGAGAATATCGTCGGGTACCGTGATGTTCTGGATCTCGTAGCGGGTGATTTTGATGCCCCACGGATCGGTGGCGTCGTCGACCGCCTGCATGATCTCTGCGTTGATGCTTTCCCGTTCCTCGAAGGTCTTGTCGAGCTCGAGCTTGCCTATCACCGAGCGCATCGTGGTCTGCGCAAGCTGCACGGTGGCGTAGGCGTAGTCGGTGATGCCGTAGCTCGCCTTCACGGGGTCGACCACGCGGTAGTAGAGCACCCCGTCGACATCGATCTTGACGTTGTCCCAGGTAAAGCAGGGCTGGCTCGGAACGTCAAAGGCGTGCTCCTTGAGGCTGTGCTGATATCGCACCCGGTCTATGAACGGCACCAGCACGTGGAAGCCGGCGTTGTAGGTGTGAACGTACTTGCCGAGCCGCTCCACCACCAGCGCGGTCTGCGCCGGGACGATGCGAATGCTTCTGAAGAGCCCGACGAGGACGATGAGGCCCAGAATGCCCGCAACAACGATGATCGGGAGATACGCCATCATACCGTGCCTCCTGTGGATCCGGCGTCGGAGCGGTTCTGCTCCGTGCCCGCGCGGGCGCCCCCGTTGCCGGCCGTGCCCCCGTTGCCGGAGCCGCCGGAGCCGACGGACGTGACCGCCTCGACGATAGAGCGGAGTCCCGCAAGATCGTATGGCAGCACCGATGTCCTGGCGCTGTCCATGATCTGCCCCAACCTCCCCACGAACTGTTCGGCGATCTGAAGCGTCACCGCTTCCTGTCCGTGGGGTCTGGAGATGGCCCTGGCAACGTCGCCCACCCCGTCGGCGGTGGCCTCAGCGACGACCGTGATGGCTTCCGCCTTGCCGTCGGACTCGTTGATCCGTCTGGTCTTCTCCCCCTTGCTGAGGTTGATCGCCTCCTCGCGCTCGCCCTGGCTGACGTTGATGCGGGCTTCCTTCTCGCCTTCGCTTTTCAGAATTTCCGCGCGGCGCTCGCGCTCGGCGCGCACCTGCTGTTCCATGGCCTTGAGCACGGTGTCGGTCGGCGTGATGTCGCGGATCTCGTATCTGGTGACCTTGATACCCCATGGCTCGGAGGCCTCGTCGATTGCCTTTACAACCGCGTCGTTTATGCGATCACGCTCCGAGAAGGTGTTGTCCAGGCCGATCTTCCCGATCTCGCTGCGCATGGTGGTCTGGGCGAGTTGCGCAGTGGCGAAGCGATAATCCTCGATTCCGTAGCTCGCCCGCTCCGGATCCTCCACGCGCAGATACAGGATTCCGTCCACCGAGACCTGCACGTTGTCCTGGGTGATGCAGACCTGCGGCGCCACATCGATGACTTCCTCTTTGACGATGTGCCGGTAGGCGATGATCTGTACCACGGGTATGACCAGGTGAAAGCCGGGACCGAGGGTACGCTTGTACTTGCCGAACTGCTCCACCACCCATGCTTCCTGCTCGGGGACGATGCGGATGAGCTTGAAAAACACCACGAAAAAGAGGACCACCACTGCGAAGGTGATTGCGTATAATGCGACAATATTCATCTACACTCCTTGTGCTAGCTGTCGGGGAAAAGCATCGACTTCGTCACTATGAGGGTCATTCCGTCCTGTTTGAGAATTACGACGTCGTCGCCTTCGGCGAGCTCCTCGTCGTAGCTTTCCGCCCGCCACGTGGTGCCCTGAAACCGAACGCGCCCCGGATTCTCGGGAGATATTGCCTCGGTGACAACCGCCGTTCTGCCCGTGGCGGCGTTCTCTCGTGTGGAGCGATCGAAGATGGTACCGCCGAAGGCACTCTTGAAACGGCCGCGAAGCGCAATCAGCGACAGTGAGGTGAGCGCGATCCAGCTGAGCAATTGCAGGGGGATGCTTGTGCCCATACCGGGAACAAACGCCACGAGCCCGGCCGTACCCAACGCGCCGAGGCCGACGAAAAACATCACGAACTCGGGAACGACGAACTCGCTGAGTATGGCAAGCAACCCCACCACCGACCAGACCACGACAGGCACAGGCATACGTCACTCTACGTCCGGTTCCCGCCCGCGGTCAAGGACTGATCGTGCCGCTTCTCCTGCACCTCACCTGCCGCTGCGGCGGTGGCGGCCGGTGGCCCTGCGGCGTTGACCACGGCCCCGGGCGATCGTACCTTTCGCCGATGACGAGCTCCAACTCCGCCGCGCGCAAGCCGGCACCGCGCGTCGCCGCCGCTGTTCTTATCGCCCTCGCTCTCACCCTTCTCGGCGGCTGCGTACGTATCCCGGTAAACGAGGATACTCTCTTCCAGCCCAAGGAGTCGGTGACGATCGGCACCTTCGATCATCCGGAGGCGACGCTGCAGGAGGTCTTCTTCGAATCCGACGACGGCACCCGTATCAACGCCTGGTATCTCACTCAGCCCGAGCCCCGCGCGACGGTTCTGTTTTTCGGCGGGTACGGCTTCTACCTGGTGCAGTCCCGTCCGTACATCGATCACTTCCTCGATCAGGGGGTGAACGCACTGCTCGTCGACTATCGGGGCTATGGAAGAAGTGAGGGAGAACCATCGGTTGCCGCGCTCAAGGACGACGGGCTCGCCGCGTGGGAGATGCTCATAGAAGATTTCGACGTCGACCCAGAGGCGATGGTCGTGCACGGACACTCCCTCGGCACCTTCATGGCCACCTACGTTGCCGAGCAGCGCGGAGCCGCGGGTCTGGTGCTGGAGAATCCTGCAACCTCCGCCCGCGACTGGACGCGTGCCGCAGTGCCCTGGTATCTGCGCCTCATTCTCTCGTTCGACATCGCCGAGAGCATCGAGACCGAGGACAACCTCGAACGCATCGGCGCGATTG